>CALGJS010000050.1 GCA_937927835.1 uncultured Saprospiraceae bacterium
ATTGCCTTTTTCAGATTGTTTGATATCAAAAAAGAAACTACGGTTACCAGATCTGATGAGTTCGGTGTGCAATGGTTTAGCTTGCATGTTTTTAGAATTTAAAAAGTTTGAAATAAAACTGTCGATACTTAGATGCTCGACCTTTAGAAATTCCATAAAATATTTTCAAAAAAATTTCAATTTCAAAAATAAAAATGTCGCAACTCGTTGATTTACAACAAATTGCGACATGATATTTTTTCTAAAAACCTCAGAAATACAAAATAGCTATTTTACGATAGGGCTAGAAATTCTATAGATTTAAACTTATTATGTTAGCCATTTTTTACTTTATTTCTATTATTTCTCCCTCTTCATTTATCAAATAGTTTGTTTTTGTAAAACTTATAGAGTCGTCTTCTGATAAATTATTTGATGTGTTAAATCTTTCTTCTTTAGTAATCTCTATTTCATTCAATGTCAAAAAATCAGTTTTGATACTTACACTGTCTTCTTTGGATATGACCGTTAGTTCTTCTCCTCTTTTAATGGTGGCTTCCTTTTTAGTATCTTCATTCATACAACCTATCAACAACAAAATCAACATTAGATTTAATTGTAAAAAGAAAAAACATTGCCTTTTAAAATAATTATAATTCATTTTCTTAACGCATAATCACTAGCTTTTGAGAGATTTTTTTACCATCAGTTTCCATAACGACTAAGTAGGTACCAACTGCTAAATCGTTTACTTGAACATCCGTAGAATGATTTCCAGCCATCTGTGCAGCTGTTTGTCTGATACTTTTTACTTGCTTTCCATCTAGTGTATATAATCCTAAATTCAGATCAGCAGAAGCTGGCAAATAATAACTAATCCGTACTTCGTCACTTACAGGATTCGGTACTGGATTATATAATTTCACCACCTTATCAATCGAAATATTTTCCACGTTGGTCAGTTCTCCTCCAATCTCAATCAGTTCATCTCCTTCTTGATAAGGCACCCAATTAAGTGCGATGATATACATTTCATCCGTCGTACTTTCTCCCCAAGAAACAAAAGCTGGAGGGTTGTTAGGATTCAACGGATTGTCAACTGTATTATCATAAGACGCTAAGACATGCATCATAGACCCCGCTGGAATTTTTTGCATTCGATCAAAAGTATAAGCACCTTGCCAGTTAAAATCCCAATCATCAATTTTAATTAAGTTGATCGTATCGTTGGTAGGCGTTACCGCAAATACTTCCCAGTTGCGACAAAGTAGATGCGCATGCGGATAAATTGAAAATAAACTAACATCTTGATTGATCGGATATCTTCCGTGAAAAGACTTGGTCTGATTGGGCGACATAAAAAAATCGCCCCAGCCATTCGGCAAAATATTAGGTAATACTAAGCTTAGTTGAATGGGTCGCTGAATTGGATCGTTGGCTTCTTTAAAAAAAATATTTAGAGAAGATTGATCTTCCTCTGCAGTTGGTGTTGGTGCATAATGTACCTGTACTAATACATCCGCGCCCGCAGGTAAAACCTCTCCGATTCCCTCAGGATATCGAATGGTTTGAATACCTGGCGTATAACCAGTACTGAAATCGGGAATTCCAATTCCAAAATCACCATAAGAAAAATATCCATACTCAGGTGTCTGAGCATCCATGGCGGCACCAGCTCCTGTTTCATCAAAAGCAATCAAAGCATGGTGTACCACTTTAGTATTACCAGGTCGAAATTCGATCGCAGCCAGTTCTCGGTCTTGTGTTTCACTGGTAGGCAATACAAATACCCGATAGTCGTCTTCATTATTCCCTGCTACCGTATAAGATTCACTCATTCCCAAAACCAAGTCTGGCGTCCCGAGCTGAGATCCGTCAGGAAATTCTGGTAATGGAGGTTCGTTGGCAGGATCACCCTGAGGCGTTCCATTATCAACCCAGTTTTTGATCAATTGTATTTCTTCATCACTCAATCCCTTTTCTCCGACGAAAGTGCTATAGTCTCGATCTGGTTTCCAAGGTGGCATATATTTTATCTCCGTGACGTAGGCGATGGTTTGTGCCCACTGACTCACTTCGGTATAATTCGTTAACGGCATTGGGCCAATTTCTCCTGTACGATGACAGGTGGTACAATTATTATAAATAATTGGCGCAATATCTTCACTAAAGGTTTGTGCTGAAAGAAAATTCAGGCTAAATAGAAAAGTAGATAATAGTATTAGTCGCTTCATAACTTTTGATTTTTTGATTAAAAAATTCAGAGCTTCATCTAAAAATAACCATTTTTAAAGAAATAAAGCCTGACCTATTTAGGTTTTAACGTTCTTCATTCCAATAAAACTTGCGCTTATGGCTAGCTTATAGTATCTTTATATTTCGTATATTATTTTTTTTACACCTCAGATCACCTTTCCACCCCAAGGCACCTGCTATTTCCAACAAAAATTTCCTCGGCTTATAGCTGAGAACGACAGAAGTTAACCCAACTGAGCGATCAGTTGTATTTATACTTTAAAAATTATTGTAGATAATCACATTCATTGCAAAATAATGGTGACAAATCTGTGGTGATTTTTTAACAATTATAATAAACATACCATGAATTTAATTTACCTACGCAAAGGCATTTCTTATGGAGTGCTCTGTTGTTTTCTTTTCTGTAGTTTTTCCATTTCTGCTCAAGACTGGCAGGTTTCTAATGACGAAGTTTTAGCCGAAATAAGAAACGGTGAATATAATCTAGCGTTAGAAAAAGCCAAATATTCTAGCGATTTAGCGGAGAAGCAATTTGGGAATGCTCACGCCAATTATATCTGTAGTCTTCATAATTTGGCCAGTGCTCGATTTATGTTGGGACAGATAGATGACGCAAAGTATATCTATTTACAATCTATCAAAATTGCGGCGGCTAAATATGGACAACAAGATGAGATTTTTGCGATTGGTTTATATCGTCTAGCTGATTTAGAACAGAGCATAGGCAATTTAAAAATAGCAGAAACACTTTATCAACAAGCACTTCCGGTTTTAAAAAACAAAGATGGTGCTAGTAGCGAGCATTATGTTTCTTGTTTGAAAAATACAGGAACACTCAATCAAAAGATGGGCAATAACCTCCGAGCAGAAGAGTCTTTGGTACAAGCTATTGAGATTCACGAAAGCAAAGAGCAACTCAATATAGATGAGTATTCTGCTTGCTTGCACGACCTTGGAAACTTGTATAAAAACACTTGGCGGTACGATGAGGCAGAATCACTTTATAAGAGAACCATGGTTTTACGTAGTGAAGAATTTGGATTGCATCACCCGGATTACGCAGAGGTGTTGCATGACCTAGGAAGTTTGTATGAGATTCAGAAAAATTATGACGAAGCAGAAAAATTATATCGTGAAGCACTAAAAATTAAAGAGTCAAAATTGGGTCGTTCACATCCTAGCTATATCAGAAATATGGAGGATTTGACGCAGTTGAGTCAGGTTCGGTAGTTTTAATTAATAATGTTTTAATGAATAATTAATAATGCCTGCGCAACGAATAAGGTGTGGCTCTTCTAGCGTGTTTAGTTTTAATTAGATGATGCGTTTTTAATTTTTTAGAGGCAAAGAAATAACCGCTCGTTTTATGAACGAGCGGTTATTTCTTTTAACCTTAAATTATTAAGTCTTCAATTTACTCGTAGAAGGTTCTATCGATTTTTTTTACGAAATCTAACTTGGCGGTTTCTAATAAAATACTTTTCCAATTTTCTTGGCTGGTCGTTCCGATACAAAGTTGTTCTGCACGGGTGCAACCAATACGTCCACGACTTTTATCTGAAATCTTAATTTTAGGATTTACTTTTTTGACAAGGTCGGCATAAGTTTCTGATCGTGGAATACAAAATTCATAATCTACTGCCACCTTTCCAGTCACTGGGCCGATCAATCCATTTTCGTCTATTTGGTTTAAGTCGAATGTTATTTTTGCCATCGTTTCAGGACTGGCTTCGCTTCCTTTGGGAGTGTTACAAGCCATTATTAATAAAAGAGACAAACAACAAGATTTTAAAAACATAGGATTCTTATTTTAAGAAAATAACTAAAGCAGCTTATCCATTCACCAATTCTTCGATTAATTTCCCGCCTCGAAGTTTAATGACTCTTTGGGTTTTTGCGGCCAATTCTAGATCATGTGTTACCATGACTAAAGTGGTACCTGCTTCTTTATTTATTTCAAAGATAAGATTTTCTACGGTGGCGCTAGTTGCTTCATCTAGATTTCCAGTAGGTTCGTCGGCAAACAATATGGCGGGCTTATTTGCAAAAGCGCGAGCAAGGGAAATTCTTTGTTGTTCTCCTCCTGACAATTGCGTAGGATAGTGATCGTGACGATCTGCCAATCCTACTCTTTCTAATAATTCCATACAATCTTTTCGGATGCCTTTCATCCCACGTAGTTCCATTGGGACCATAACATTTTCCAATGCAGTCAAAGTAGGAATGAGTTGGAAATTTTGAAAAATAAAACCAACGTTTTCGTTTCGAACAGCTGCTCGTTGATCTTCATTGAGGTCATCTAATTTTTGGCCATTCAAAATAACCGATCCACTCGATGCTCGATCTAGTCCAGCACATAATCCTAATAAAGTGGTCTTCCCACTTCCAGAAGGACCAACTATTGAAAAGGTTTCTCCAGGTTGAATGGAAAAGCTCACATTATCCAACACGGTCAACGGACGAGCATTACTTTGATAGGTCTTCGTTAAATTTTCTACGACAAGCATATGGAATTGTTGAATAAAAAATGAAGAATGTTTTAATGAAAAATTAATAATGCCTGCATACCGAATGAGGTATGGCTCTTCTAGCGTTTTTAATTAATGAAGTTATTTAAAATGAAAAACCCGACAAGATTTAATTCCAGTCGAGTTTTCATTAATTCTTC
>CALGJS010000051.1 GCA_937927835.1 uncultured Saprospiraceae bacterium
CAGATGCCACACGTCAAAGCGTCTTCCGAAACAAGTTCGGAACAGGTCCTGCACCTCGCTACGGCGTTACAAGTTCTGTGCACAAAAAACACGATAAAAGATGTACACGTTAAAGCGTCTCTGCGCCTCTGCGCGCAAAAATACGATAAAAGATATACACGATAAAAAATCTTCCGGAACAAGTCCGGAACAAGTCCTGCGCCTCTGCGTTCTTTGCGAGACAAAACACTTTAAAGACCAAACTCAATATTCATTAACAAATAATCCGCCCGTCCGCACCTTAGAAAATGCCATCCCATCCGCTTTCGCGGTGCCTTCCCTCGTCGCGCTGTCGCACGCTTCCCATCCGCTTTCGCGGTTCTCTTCCTTGGCGCATTGTCATACGCCACCCTTCGGGATCGGTCGTTCATTTCAGTCGGGATCGGTCAGTTAACCCAAAACCCCTTCTTCCCCCACAAACGGAATCGCTTTCAACTTCTTCCCCGTCATCTTATACAACGCGTTCGCCACCGCACCACCAGCAGGAGGAAGCGTCGGTTCACCCAGTCCCGTCGGACTCATCGTACTCTCCACAAAATGCGTCTCAATTTTCGGTACCTCATTATGACGAATCAAGCGATATTGATCAAAATTTTTCTTATTCGGTTTACCATTTTCAAAACCAAAATCGCCATACATCGCATGACCGATTCCATCGATAATTCCACCTTCCACCTGATTTAGCGCACCCAATGGGTTCACCAAAATACCACAATCAATCGCACAAGTAATCTTATCAATTTTGGGTTGACCGTTCACCTCTATCAAATCAGCCACTTCCGCCACGTACGTATTATGCGAGTAGTAGGCACACATTCCCTGAGCGGTATCTCCTTTTTTACCCCAATCAGATTTTTCCGCCGCTAATTTAATCACCGCCATTGCTTGCTCAGGAACATATTCCACTTTGCCAATTGGATTATCAATCGCACGCTGAAACCATTCCAATCTAAAAGCCACCTCATCCTTTCCGAGTTTTTCTGCCAAAGTATCTACAAAACTTTGTTCCGCAATCGCTAGAAAATTACTAATCGGAGCACGCCAAGCACCCGTCGTAATATTACTTTCCATTTGATTACTCGTCACGCGATAGTTGGGTGTTGCGCCCGCAGGAAAAGCATTAATCTGCATGTCCCACATACCCGAATTAACAGAAGCTTCTGTCAGTTCATAAGCGGAAATCTGACCATCTTTGATACCAGCTTTAAATTTATATTTTACGGCAGGTCGGTAAGTTCCAGCAGTCATATCGTCCTCACGAGAGAAGACCACTTTAATCGGTGCTTTTGCTTTGTCAGAAATTTCTACCGCTTCCAATGCAAAGTCACCATATAGTCGACGACCAAACCCACCACCCATTCGAGACATACCAACCGTGACCTGTTCCACTGGACGATCCAGTAATTTTGCAATCCGATTGGACGTCCATTTTGGTGTTTGGATCGGACCATAAGTATCCACTTTGTCTGCCGTTACGTGCGCAAAAAAGTTCATTGGTTCCATGCAATTATGAGGTAGGAAAGGAGCACTATAAATAGCTTCTACCACTTCATCCGCTTCTTTAAAAGCTTTGTCTACATCTCCATCTTCTCGTTTAGGTTCTGCTTTTTTATCCAATAATGCGAGCAGTGCTTTTTCGTGATCAGCGGTACTTTCTGCTTTGGTATCTTTGACCCATTCGGCTTTAATCGCCTTGGCACCTTTCATAGCAGCCCAAGTATTGGTAGCTACGATGGCAATTTTATTATTCTTTTCACCAAACTGAAAAACCTGTTCTACACCAGTTACTGCTTTGGCAGCCGAGTCATCAAAGCTTTTTAATTTTTGACCAAAAGCAGGAGGTCGTACCGCACAAGCGATTTTCATTCCTTCCCGTTGGGTATCCATTCCAAAGAGCGGCTTTCCAGTAATGATACCATCAATGTCTACATTCTTTTTTCCTTTTCCAATGATGGTGAAATCTGTAACCTCTTTTAGTTTTATTTCGGTTGGAACGGTCATGGTTGCTGCTTCTTTCGCCAGCGTTCCATAGTCCATAGATTGTGTTTTATCCGAATGAAATACCACGCCGTTTTTAACTGTACAAGTTGAAGGATCTATGTCCCAAGCTTTAGCGGCGGTCGCTACCAACATCGTTCTAGCCGTCGCCCCAGCCATTCTCAATCCATCCCAACTGCTTCGAATCGACTGACTACCACCAGCCACTTGTCGATCAAAATCTTTACTCAATGGTGCTTGCTCTACCACCACATCAAACCAATCTACATCAAGCTCATCCGCTACGATCATCGGCATGGCCGTTTTAATTCCTTGCCCGATTTCCGGATTAGGAGACATGATAGTTACCAACCCATTTTCACCAATTTTTAAAAATGAATTAATTTCAAACCATTCGTTAGGAATAGCTTTCTTGACACGTTCTGCCACTTTCGGATCTGCAGGCTTACAGCCAACCATCCAGTTAAAACCTAAAACCAATCCACCACCCGCCAGAGCAGAAGAACGAATAAAAGAACGACGATTATGTTTTATTTTGATTTTCATGATTTTCTTTTTGTAAAAATTAGAACTATAGTTCAAGACTCAACTCACTCAATAACTCAATAACACGAAAGAAGAGCCATTATTAATTTTTCATTATAAAATTATTAATTAGACTTACGCTTTCTTAATCGCCTCCTTAATTCTCAAATAAGTCCCACAACGACAAATATTTCCAGCCATTGCACGATCAATTTCTTCGTCAGTAGGATTAGGGTTTTCGTCCAGTAGTGCGGCGGCAGACATCATTTGTCCAGCTTGACAATAACCACATTGTGGTACATCAATTTCTTTCCAAGCCTTTTGGATTCGATGCGTACCATCCGTAGAGAGTCCTTCAATCGTTGTAATTTTTTTATCAGCAATAGCATCAATTGGTAGCGAACAAGAACGTGCTGGGCTACCTTCGATATGTACGGTGCAAGCACCACAAGCTCCGATGCCACAACCGTATTTGGTTCCGACTAATTTGGCTTCGTCACGCAATACCCAGAGGAGAGGTGTATCCGCGTCGGCTTTTACGTCAACCGTTTTTCCGTTAATAGTAAGGGAGTAATTCTTCATGGTGACTTAGGGTTTTTATTAATATAAGATTAGAATGGAAGAAAATTTTTTATTATGTATGAATTTATTTCATTGTGTAGCAGTCAAAGATACAGAAAAAAAAACATATTTTGCCCACCAAAAGCTTAAGAAAAAATGAAAAAGAAAATACTTGTACTAACGGGAGGAGGAGATTGCCCCGGACTGAATGCGGTGATTCGTGGCTTGTATAAAGCCTGTAAAACCGATGGTCGGTACGAATTGTGGGGAAGCATGGAAGCCTTCAACGGCGTGATGAATGATGAACTAGATATTGTTCGGTTGACTCCTCGCCATGTTGGAGGGATTCATGCGAAAGGAGGGACCATTTTAAAAACCACTAACCGAGGCAATCCTTGCGATTTTCCCATTCAACGAAAAGATGGTTCCTGGACTACCAAGGATCGGTCAGGTGAATTAATTAAACGAATTAAAAAGCTTGGATTTCATGCGGTGGTTAATATCGGAGGAGACGGAAGTCAGACGATCTCTCAGGCACTCTACAAAAAAGGACTCAATATTATTGGGGTACCTAAAACCATTGATAATGATCTTTACGCTACTGATCTAACTTTTGGTTTTAATACCGCTGTCCAAGTCGCCACGGATTGTTTTGATAAACTAGTAACCACTGCCGAGAGCCATCACCGTGTGATGATGATGGAAGTGATGGGACGAGATGCTGGATGGATTGCTCTGCATACGGCCATCGCAGGAGGTGCAGAAATCTGTTTAATACCAGAAATTCCTTTTGATCTTCAGAAAATTATTAAACGAATAAACAAAAGATACAAAAAAGGAAAAGGTTTTGTGAATATGGTTGTTTCCGAAGGAGCAAAACCAATTGGTGGTTCGGTCTTTGGTGCAAAGTCAAAAGATGCCGGAGATCCTCATGTTAAGCTCGGAGGAATTGTAAATCATCTACGTTTAGAATTAGAAAAAAGTGGTTGTCAACCACAAATTCGAGGAACAATTTTAGGACATATTCAACGAGGGGGTACACCAAGTGCTTTCGATCGAATTCTAGCTTCCGCAATGGGCGTCAAAGCTTTTGAACTAGTAGCCAACGAACAATTTGGAAGAATGGTCGCCTACGTAAATAATGAAATGACCAGCGTTACGCTGAAAAAAGCAATTAGCAAATACAAAGTATTAGACCCCGATCATTACTTAATTAACACAGCTCGATCCCTAGGAATTTCATTCGGAGACTAAAAAAAATTCACATTCACATTCTAATTCACATTCTAACCCTATCCAATTGTCTGAAAACCAATACCTTAGCTTTTACATTTATTACGCAGAACCTTGGGAATCATTGCTTATAGGAGCTGTTCATCCATTGGTGAAAAAGCTAGTCGACCAAGAATTAATTACACAGTATTTTTTTATCAGATATTGGGAGCAAGGACCACATCTTCGATTGCGATTAAAGAAAAGTCCAATGACGACAGAAGCCAACGTATCAAAGATAGTGGTAGAAGATTTAAACAATTTTATTTTAAAATATCCTTCCAAAATGTTAATGACGTCTGAAATGGAAGAACACAAGTTGACAGAATCTTGGCTAGAGAATAATCAGGTGACTTCTATTTCATACCAACCAGAGACTGCCAGATACGGTGGACAAGCTGGACTCCCATTGGCAGAGGTACAATTTTTTGCATCTTCCCGGGTAGTCTTAAATGAATTAATTGAGACGCCTAATTGGTCCTATGATATTGCGTTGGGTGCAGCGATAAAACTGCATATTGGATTTATTTTTTCAACTGGAATGACGCAGGAAAATGCAGTTAAATTTTTTGAGAAAAATTGTCGAGATTGGTTGCCTCGGGCGATCCATAATCAAGACAATAAACTATCGCAGGAAAGAATTCTATCTCAATTCGAAAAAGCCTATTCCACTCAAAAGTCAGCGATTTTTCCATATGTTCAAGGTGTCTGGGAAGCCTTAAAAACTAATCCTTCTGGTAGTGGTTCTTCAAGTTGGGAAAATTGGCTATTTATTAATCAGGCAGTGTATACGAACCTTAAATTACTTTCAGAAAGCGATCTTTTAGAATTTACCACAGATAATCATAGTGGACCAGATTCTGGTATTTGGAATGTGTTAAGCGATTTTATGCATATGACTAATAATAGACTTGGGGTATTAAATAGAGATGAAGGTTTTCTAGCTTTTATGTTGGCCAAAGCGATAAAAGAGCTGTAAAAGTCGGCTAAGTTGCCTATAGTTTCTGCCAATCAAATTAAAAAATCCATCAATAAATACTATTTTGCGCCGAAATAGAAATTAATGACATTAACACAATTAGAATACTTAGTAGCGGTTGATACCCATCATAGTTTTGCTAAGGCAGCCAAACACTGTTATGTTACTCAGCCCACGCTGAGTATGCAAATAAAAAAGGTAGAGGAAGAATTAAAGGTTTTACTTTTTGATCGGAGTAAAAAACCAGTCGTTACAACAGAAATGGGAGTTCATGTCATTAATCAGGCTAGAATCATTTTACAAGAGGCGGGGCGGATACCAGAAATTATTCAAAACCAAAAAGACGAAATAAAAGGAGAACTTCATGTCGGAATTATTCCTACCCTAAGTCCATATCTTTTACCGCTATTTATTACCAAATTTATAGAAAAATATCCTGAGGTAACCCTTGTAGTAGAAGAGATTCTATCTAGTGAAATTATTAAAAAATTAAAAGAAGATCGGCTGGATGTGGGAATCTTAGTAACCCCACTTAACGAAAAATCTATTGTTGAATTTCCCATGTTTTATGAGAAGTTTTTTGTCTATATGTCCACCAAACATCCTCTTTTTACCAAGGAACAAATCAATTTAAAAGAACTAGACATTAGTGAGATGTGGCTATTACAAGAAGGTCATTGCTTTCGGTCTCAAACGCTAAATATCTGTGGTGAGAAAAAAATGGAAAATACGCGTTTAAGATTTGAAAGCGGTAGTTTGGAAACACTAAAACGAATCGTTGAAAAACAATTTGGATATACTTTTTTACCAGAATTAGCAACCATTGACATGGAAGCGCCGAGGATGAAATATCTCAAATCTTTTCAAAAACCAGAGCCTATGAGGGAAGTTAGCTTAATTACCCACCGTAGTTTTATCAAAAAACGGCTCATAAATTTACTCTTTAACGAGATCAAGGCACATATTCCTCCTCACCTACTAGAGAAAGATCGGGGTAGAATCGTTAATATCTAGGAGGTTTTCACCATTTTAAGGTTGAAAAAAGCAAATTTCTTCAAAGAAACAGAAGATAATATCCGCTAGCTGTCAGAAGGGGGACGAATACAGAGATAATCATAAAAATAAAGAAGCTTTTTGGTACCTTTGATGGCTCCACAATCTCAACGATTACGGAGACTACCAAAACAATTAAAGATACTCCAGAAAAAATGGCACTGAGAATAAGAGCGGCCTGCTCATTCCATAGCCACAACAGGAGATACAGGCAAACTTCTACTAATATTATTTCAATAATTCGTCTCACTTTCGGATTTATATTTAATAAATAGGATACGAATTTAAACCTTCTTTGGAAATAACGAACTTAATATGCCCAACCTCAAACTTACGCATCGAATTTTAATGACAGCGATCACGCTTTTTTTGATAACGAATGCTTCTGCTCAACAATTTAATGAATATACTCTGTCAAATCGACTGCAAGATGTTCTAAATAATACCAACGAATCAAAACATAAGATCATAATCAAACTTGCTGACCAGGTGGATGTCGAAGCGATGGATGTTGGTTTTTATAAAAATAAGACTTCACTAGAACAACGAACCGTCACGGTCATTAATGCGCTAAAGGAGAAAGCAACTCGTACCCAGCAACCATTATTAGATTGGCTTAGTGAGGAAGAAGGATTCACAACAGCTTCCTTAAAAACTTTTTGGATTGCAAATTTAATTGCCATGGAAGCAACTCCTCAATTCATTACAACTTTAAGTCACCGATCTGAAGTTGAATGGATGGATATTGATGCAGAATTAGCCTTGGAATCCTTCGAGGAAGTAGCTGCTCCACCGGTGGTAGCTCCCGGAAGCCCAGAACCTGGACTAAACGCCATCCGAGCAGATAAACTTTGGCAAATGGGATATACAGGATACGGACGACTGGCTATGAGTGCAGATACTGGAATAGATCCAGATCACCCAGCAATTGTCCATAATTGGCGAGGTAATTTTTCATCTCCTGAATTGAGTTGGTTTGATGCTAATAATCCCAACAATACAAATATATCCAATTGTGGAGATCATGGTGTTCATACTTTAGGTACCATGGTGGGGCTAGATAGAATAAAAGATGATACGATTGGAGTCGCTTTTAATGCACAATGGGTGGGAAGTAATGTCATTTGTGGAAGCGGTACCAGTGGAAATATTGCTGCTTTTCAATGGGCGATTGATCCAGATGGAGACCCAACTACAATTGCAGATATGCCAGATGTGATCAACAATAGTTGGTTTGATCCAGGTGCACAAAATGAATGTAACGGAGCTTATATCAATATCCTGAATGCCATGGAAGCTGCTGGAATCGCAGTTATCTTTTCTGCTGGTAACGAAGGCCCTGATGCTAGTACCATCACTCCACCAAAAAATATTAACACCAACCTAGTCAACAGTTTTACCGTGGCTGCAGTAAATGGGAATAATTCCAATTTTACTGTGGCTGGATTTTCTAGTCGTGGTCCATCTATCTGTGGAGGGGAAGGTTCTTTAGAAATAAAACCAGAAGTATCCGCTCCTGGTCAGAATGTTCGTTCTTGTGAACTGGATGGTACTTATGGAAATAAATCGGGTACTTCTATGGCTGCTCCACACGTGGCAGGGGCGGTGATACTCCTCAAAGAGGCATTTCCATCGTTGACCGGTACAGAAATAAAATTAGCACTCTATTTTACTTGTCAAGATCTGGGAGCAGCAGGAGAGGACAATACCTACGGGATGGGAATGATTGATGTTTTAGCCGCATTTAATTATTTAGTAGAGGAAGGAAATACACCAGTAAATCCTGGAGTAGAAAATGATATTATGTTTGTTGATGTGGTTTCTGAAGAGCGTAATTGTAATGGCTTATTAGTCTTCGATCTTATTTTTGAAAATGCCGGAACCAACCTGTTAACCTCCGCAGATATTACCTATGAGTTGGTGGATCTAGCTGGTAATTCAATTATGGATATGACCATTCCTTGGACTGGAACATTAGCTGCTGGTGAGAGAGCAACCCTTCCAATCGCTATTACTGATGCTCCCGAAGGAGTATTTAATTTAAATGCTAGTGTAGCGAATCCAAATGGTCAGCCAGATGGTCGAGATTATATTTCTAGTGGTAGTCGATCGATTTTGATTTCTAACCAACCTCCTTTAACCGCTAGTTTCGCTTCTGATATAGCTCCGTGTGTAGGAAGTAGCGCAGACTTTATTGTGGATGCTCCATTTGCTACCGAGGTCAGATGGTATTTCAGTGAGAATGCAACCAATCCATCTTTTATTGGAGATAGAATATCTTTACCTCCATCCGCTTCTGCTTTTACATTTTATGTGGAAGCAACCTTAAAAGAAAATTTTGGCGAAATCGTTCCTTCCGTTGAGAGTACCACACCCAATGGTACCGTAAATAACCAAGGGGTGATTTTTGATGTTCATCAGGACATCATTCTGAGATCATTAAAAGTATTTGCAGAGAATAGTGGTCCAAGATTATTGACTATTCGACGGGTAGATAATTCTTTGGTTCGTCAGATAATTCTTAACAATCTAGAGATAGGGGAGAACTTAGTCGAATTAGACGAGGCGATTCCAGCAGGCTTAGATTATAAATTATTGATCTCTGGAAATGATATGACACAGCAACCAAATGCGAACTATCCATATTCAGCCGGAAGTGCGATCACGATCAAATCTTCTACAGATCAATTAAATCCTACCGCTGATTATTTTTACTTTTATGATCTCGAAGTAGAGTTCAATCAAGTATGTGGACGAGTGCCAATTACAGCAGAATATCAGGCAACCGCAGAAATACCAACGGCAAGTTTCAGCCCTTCTCAAAACCCAGTTAATCTTTCGAATGGAGGGTTTGTGAGTTTTGAGAATTTATCCAATAATAGTGTAAATTATATTTGGGATTTTGGTGATGGTAATACCAGCACTGAGGCTGCACCTACTCATATTTATACAGCAGTTGGAACTTATGAAGTTAAACTGATTGCTATTAATTCAGAAGGATGTGGAGATACAGAGGTCATCGATCTTGAAGTTTCGGAGTTATCTAACGTAATAGAAGAAGCCAATGGTTTGAGTGTAACCGTGTTTCCTAATCCAGTATATAATCAGGTAAAATTACAGATTAGAACACCTGATGTTCGGAATGTTGAAATACTGGTGATGGATATTTATGGGAAAGAATTACAACGAAAACAAAGTAATTTCAACCAAATCCTCGAAACGGAGTTAAGTTTGGAGAACTATCCTGCTGGCGTTTATTATATTCGTTGTCTTATTGGTAATCAAGAGATAATACGTAAAATTGCAAAAATGAACTAATTTGATAGGGGACTAGACCTAATAAAGTGTCTCTATGTAAAGGATGAATCATTAACATCATTATCCAATAATTCGAATCAGGAATTAAAATTAAGTTTAAATTCTAAACCCTGACTCATACTTAATCATTTAAGAACATAATTTTTTAATTTAAAATACTCAACAAATGCGTTCTATTTTTACCTTCTTTTTATTGTTGACATTCCTCGGTGCTTCTGCACAAGATGCGAATCTTGACAAAGTAACCACGCTTCTATGGGATAAGATCACTGACACGCCAAACGAGTTAGTACCGGTTTATATTCTCTTGGAAGATCAAGTAGATATTCCCGGAATGCGCTTAGATTTTGTTAAAAATAAAACACCACTACACAATCGTGCAGTACAGGTGGTAACAAGTCTGAAAGCTAAAGCAGCAGCTACTCAGCAGCCTTTGCTCGATTTTTTGGCAACTCAGCCATTAACAGATCGTCATTCTATCAAAGGATTTTGGGCAACCAACGTAATTCGGGCAAGAGTAAACGCAGAAACAATCCAACGACTTAGCTTACGAGCAGACGTTGGAATGATAGAGCTGATCGTTCCTGTTCGTTACGCAGATGATGGAGAAGCTGTTGCTGCTCCTCCTGTACCAAATGGTAGTGAACCAGGTTTGGTTCAAATGAATGCCCACAAATTATGGCAAATGGGATATACCGGTGCGGGACGAATTGTAATGACCGTAGATAGTGGAGTAGATTGGTTACACCCAAGTATCGCTGGAAAATACCAAGGTATTTATTTTACCGAAGGACAATCTTATACAGGTGCTGCAACACAAGGACCAACGGATTGTGATGGTCACGGAACGCGAGTAACAGGAAATATGATTGGCCTAGATCGAATCACCAATGATACGATCGGGGTAGCTTTTAACGCTCGATGGATAGGTGGAGCACACGCTGGATTAATTGATGCTTGTGACGATGCTAGTGTAGGAGGAATTGATAACTTCCAATACGCATTAGATCCAGATAATAATTCAAATACAACAGATGATATTCCTGATGTAGTAAATAACTCATGGGGAAGTAATGCAGGTTGTTTTAATAACCAAACAGTTGCTAATGTACAAAATGCCTTGGTTGCTGCTGGTGTCTCAATGGTTTGGGCTGCTGGTAATGATGGGCCTGGAGACATGACCATCAACTCCCAAGGAGATATCAACTTAGATTTAGTGAATAGCTTTTCTGTTGGTGCATTACAAATTAATAATAATACAGTTGCTTCATTTTCTAGCCGTGGTCCTTCTCAGTGTCCAGGTAATGGACCAATTGACATTAAGCCTGAAGTAATGGCCCACGGTGTAAATGTGCGAAGTTGTGATTTGAACGGAACTTATACTAGCCAGAATGGAACTTCTTTCGCGGCTCCTTATGTAGCTGGTGCAGTTGCTTTACTAAAAGAGGCTTTCCCAAGTTTAAGTGGAGAAGAAATTAATTTGGCTTTATATTTTTCTGCTACGGATCTAGGTCCTGCAGGAGAAGATAATGATTATGGAAATGGCCTAGTGAATTGTTTGTCCGCTTTTAATTACTTAGTAGATCAGGGTAATACTCCGGTAGATCCAAATGTGAATAGAGATGTAATCATGGTTCAACTAGATGACCAAGCACAGATTTGTGGAGATGGTACTTACTCTGCCGTAGTTACCTTTGAAAATGGAGGTCAGGCTAACTTGACATCTGCTGATTTAGAAGTACAATATATCAAAAATGGTGCAATTCTAGACACAGAAACTGTTAGCTGGACAGGTAGTTTGGCTACCAACGAGAGAGGAACAATTGCGGTTCCTGAAAGATCAGATTTTAGAGGAGGTTTAAATATCGTTGTGACAATAACGAACCCTAACAACGGTACAGATCTTAAACCTTTTAACAACCGTTTAGAGCGTCCTATTCAAATCATCGAAGTTGATCCAATTAACATAGAACGTTTAGGTGCAGCTGCGGAACCTTGTGCTAGTACCGCTGCTTTTGTAAGCATCGATTCTGAAACGGCAGTGGATGCGACTTGGTATGTTTCACCTACTGCTAGTACAGTAGTTGGTACAGGATTGTTTTTTGAAACTCCTCCATTTCCTAACGCATTTACTTTCTATGCAGACCTAGCATTTGAAAGCCAAGGTGGTGGAATCGCAGCGTTAGAAGATGCAGATGTTCAGTATACTTCTGAATCAGGAGGTATTTCTTTTGATGTGTTAGCACCTACTACTTTACGATCTGTAAAAGTATTTTCTGAAACAGGTGGTCTGAACTTATTTCAAATTCGAAACAATCGTAATGGAATTGTTAAAACTTTAAACAGAAACTTAGTAGCTGGAATAAATACCATCAATTGGAATGTAGAACTACCCGTTGATTTAAATTATCGAATGCTACGAACAGTAGGTAATAATATTGCAGCTGGTACCGGAGCAAACGTTTCTTTTCCTTACACAATTGGAGGAGCTATTTTCTTAAATAATAGTACAAACAATTCAGATAGATATGAGTACTTCTATGATTGGGATATCGCTTATACCAATGCTTGTGGTCGTATTCCAGTCCCAGTTTCTTTCGCGGGATCAACCGAAGGTTTAATGGCTGGAATCGAAGTGGTTACGACTAATCCTTCTGCTCAATCTGCAGTTGTATTCAACAACGCTGGAAGCACAGGTGCTACTTACTTCTGGGATTTTGGTGACGGAAATTCTAGTACAAATGAAAACCCGAATCATGTTTACGCTGCGGCAGGTGACTATATCGTTACACAATCAGTAATCACTTCGGGTGGATGTAGTATTTCAGAAACGATCAACTTAACCGTAGACGTTGCAACCGCTACCACCGACTTAGAAGCTGATAAATATATTGAAGTTTTCCCTAACCCTACAGATGGTACATTGAATATCAACTTTACTTTTACAGATGCAGAAAAAATTGGTATTCAGATTTCAGATGTGGCTGGAAAATTGCTGTTATCTAAAGATCCAGTTAGTTACCGAAATAACAATATTCAGTTAGACCTCCAGTCTTTTGAAAATGGAGCATACTTTTTACTCTTCCAATTGGATGAAGGAACTGTGGTAAGAAAGATCGTGAAGATTAATAAATAAAATACCTATTAAGAGAGGGACTGGAATCATATCTAGTTCCTCTCTTTTTTTTAAATAACTTCAATATTAAATAACCCATAACTCGACTAATTATGCGAACAAAAATCACCTTATTTTTTATTTTGGTTGCTACCATTTTTACCTATGGTCAGGAATTGAATATTGAAAAAATATCTCCTGCCTTGTGGGAACAGGTACTAGACGCTGGTGCGGAGACCTTGCCTGTTTATATTTTGTTGGCTGATCAAGTAGATGTGCTTGGTTTACGAGCCAACTTTAACCGAGACAAAACCAGCCTTAAAGAAAGAAGTCAAATCCTTATTCCAGCATTAATGGAAAAAGCAGCTAGCACCCAAGGTCCTTTATTGGAATACCTGCACGCTTTGCCAAATATCGATACCGATCGTATCGTCGGATTATGGGTGACCAACGTGATTCAAGCTGAACTAACGATTCCCCAAATAAAAGAAATCAGCTTACGACGAGACGTCGGTAAGCTGGAGTATATTATGCCTGAGATCGCATTCAGCCCTGAGACCAGTGAGGCTGCCCCAGTAGCTCCTAATGGAAGTGAATTGGGACTTCGTTCTATCAAAGCCGATAAGCTTTGGCAAATGGGATACTCTGGTTATGGAAGACGAATTATGATTCAGGATTCGGGAGTACATGGTGTGCATCCTGCTTTACGATTAAACTATCAAGGATACCACGTAGCTTTAGATAGATATGCTTATACTGGTGGAAGTCCTACCGGACCTAATGATTGTGCCATTAATGGAATTTTTCACGGAACACACGTGGCAGGTACTACCTGTGGGTTAGATCGACTAAATAATGATACAATCGGTGTGGCGCATAATGCTAAATGGTTGGCTGCTCCTCTTGCAGGTCTTACAGGTGCTTGTGCGGAAGCACGATTTAGTCAAACCCAAAATTACCAATGGGCGCTAAATCCTGATGGAGATGTAAATACCATTAACGATATGCCCGATGCAATTAATAATAGTTTTGGAGCGCAAGGTGGTTGTCAAAATACCAGTGCGATCGCTAATTCGCAAGATGCTTTAGAAGCGGCTGGAATTGCTATCGTTTGGGCGGCTGGAAATGATGGCCCAGGTGCTAGTACCACTTCTACCTCTTCGGATATCAACCACGACCTAGTAATCAGTTTTTCAGTCGCTGCCCTAAACCCAAACGCAACTACGGCAGTTGGATTTTCAAGCCGTGGACCTTCTGATTGTGGTAATGTTGGATCTTTACTAATCAAACCAGAAGTATCTGCTCCAGGTGTAAGTGTGCGTTCCTCTAACAATGTATCAGGTTACCAAAACTCAAGTGGAACTTCTATGGCAGCTCCACACGTAGCAGGAGCAGTCGTTTTATTAAAAGAAGCATTTCCTGAATTGACAGGTGAAACGGTCAAATTAGCACTTTACAACACAGCTATCGATCTTGGTACTCCAGGAGAAGATAATACATACGGAATGGGAATCATTGATGTATTGGCTGCCTTCAATTATTTAGTAGCCGAAGGAAATACACCAACAGATCCACAAAGAGATGAGGATGTGATGGTGGTTAATATTCAAGCGATAGATCAAGAATGTGGCTCCGGTGCTTTTGCGGCAGAAGTGATGATTGAAAATGGTGGTGATAATATGTTGACAAGTGCCGTAATTGATTACGAATTTCTTTCTAACGGTACTTCTTCTGGTGAAGGAACCATTAACTGGACAGGTTCATTAGCAAAAGGAGAAAGAGCAACAATAGCCATTCCTGAAACGCAAAATTTAAACGGTAATTATCATTTTAGAACTACTGTACATACACCAAATGGTATGGAAGATCAGCGTCCGCTAAATGATATCTACCAAATTCCAGTGAGTGTCGTTGAAGTTGAACCACTTGAAATAGCTATCGCAGGGGAAGAACTTAACAACCCTTGTGGAGGTAGTAGTACCATCATAGAATTAACAACGCCTGGTGTCACGGATGCTGAGTGGTTTGTACAGCCATCTGGTGGATCTGCAATTAACTCTGGATTATTCTTTGAGACACCTGCTCTACCAAATCCTTTTAATTTTTATGTAGAAGCAGAGCTAAATGGTAGAGGTGGAATCCAAGATATCACAACCACCGATATTTCAAATGGAATGGAGCCAGGACAAGGACTGGTCTTTAATGTTCAACAAGACATTCGATTAAATTCTACAAAAATATATGCAGAATCACCAGGTATCCGACTCGTTAAAATAACAAGATCAAACGGAGCATCGCTGGTGACTAGACCTATAAACACTCCTGAAATCGGAGAAATAGTAATTGATTGGAATATTGATATTCCAGCGGGAGAAGGATATGTTATGGAGCTTTCAGCTGGAGCTCCGCTGCAGTTCACTACCAACCCTAGCTATCCTTATTCAGAAGGTGGAGCATTATCCATTATTGGAACAAATGACCTAATTGATCCATTGGCTAATTATTTTTTCTTTTATGATTGGGATTTTGACTATAACTATGCTTGTGGTCGTATTCCAGTAACCGTGGAGTTTGGTGGTAACGATGGCCCAATGGTTGACTTCTCTGTTTCTAGTAACACTCCAAGTACTGGAGAAACCTTAACCTTTACCAATGCCTCTGCTAATGCAACTGAATACTTCTGGAAATTTGGAGACGGAACTACGAGTACCGAAGAAAATCCAATGCATGTTTATACAGAAGAAGGCACCTACCTTGTTATCTTAAGTGCTGTTAATGGGGATGGTTGTTCCGTTACGACTACCCAAGAAATTGTGGTTTCATTATCTACCAATACAGAAGATCAATTATTGGCAGCCAGTCTTAATTTATATCCAAATCCTACTACTGGTAAACTGAATATAAGTTTAGGTGTTGACTATCAAAACCCTTTAACAGAGATTCGAATGGTGGACCTGCTAGGTCGTACAGTTCGTCAATTATCCAGCAGTCAGATTCAAGGTAATAACCTTGTGATAGATATGACCGATTTAAATAATGGAGTATATCATTTGATTTTTGTGGCAAATGACGCGAGGACTACAAGACGAGTCGTGAAAATGAACTAACTTTAGGCTAGATTTAAATACCTTTCGAAGCCTCGAAGTGATAAACTTTGGGGCTTCGCAATTTTAGACGAGCACTTATGTCCAAAAATATATAACTATAACTTATTACTTACAATTTTTTAAAATGAAAAAAAGAGGGACACTCCTTATCTGCCTGGTTTTATTTATTAACCTATTATTTGCGCAAGATTACGATCCGTACAAACTGACGAGTGATTTACAATCAGTAGTTTCTGATAATGTGAATACACCACATCGGGTTTTTATTTTATTAGAAGAACAAATTGATTTTGTTAGATTAAAAGAAGATTTTAATACTAATAAAACTCCATTAGCAGACCGATCCAAAACGGTCATAACCATGCTTAAAGATAATGCAGCTCGAACACAAAGACCCGTCTTAGATATTCTAGAAAATAACCCTGGTGTTAATTCAGAAAGTCTCCGAACCTTTTGGATAAGCAATGCTTTGTTTGCAGAAATTACCACAGAAGTATTAAAGACCTTGACCCTTCGAGAAGATATACAATTGCTTGAAGCCGAAAGAGAAGTGAAAGCGATTGGATACGAACGAAGCATGGGGCCTTTTTTACAACCCGAAGGAATTGAGACGGGATTACAAGCCATCAATGCACCTGCCATGTGGGAACTTGGTTATACGGGTTATGGTTTGACAGCCATGATTATGGATACTGGAACAAGCCCACATCATCCAGCTTTAAGAAATAACTATTTAGGATTGTATAAACCTTTAGAACAGGTATGGAGTGGATTCGGCGATGAACCCTTTGATTGTGATGACCACGGTACCCATGTTGCTGGTACGGTCTTAGGATTAGATCGTTTAAATAATGATACCATTGGTGTAGCTTTTAATGGAATGTGGACTGCTGCTCCTCCAATTGGATGTGGTTTTCAAAGTACCAATTTGGGAGTAGTCGAAACCTATGAGTGGTCCCTAGATCCAGATGGTAATCCTAGTACTTCAGACGATATTCCATCAGTGATTAACAACTCTTGGGGATATGGAGGGCCAAGTAATGGAAGTGAATGTAATGGTATTTTTGTCAGCACATTTGAGGCACTTGAAGCTGCTGGTATTGCCAATGTATTTGCTGCTGGTAATGATGGCCCAGGTCCACAAACTTTGTCTGGCCCACAAAATGTAAATACAAGTTTAGTAAATAGTTTTAGTGTTGCTGCTTTACAAGGAAGTAATCCTGATTTACCAGCCGCCGATTTTTCTAGTCGTGGACCGTCTATTTGTGGTGGCACAAACGAATCTTTATTGATCAAGCCTGAAGTCTCCGCACCCGGTGTTAGTGTGCGCTCTTCGGTAGCAAATGGATATTATGATAACTTTAGTGGAACCTCTATGGCTTCTCCTCATGTAGCGGGTGCAGTCTTATTATTGAGAGAAGCTTTTCCAGAATTGACGGGTGAAGAAATCTTACTGGGATTGTATTTTAGCTGTCGAGATCTCGGCGAACCAGGAGAAGATCATACTTACGGAATGGGGGTCATTGATGTAAAGGCAGCATACGATTATTTGATTGAACAAGGAAATGAACCAGCTCCTGGTGGTGTGGAAAATGATGTGATGCTTTTAGATATTCAAGAAACACAAATCTTTTGTCAAGATAATTTCAATATCGGATTCTTATTTGAAAATGGCGGACGAGAAATGTTGACTCAATTTGAAGCTACTTATGAATTGATAGGTACGCAAACATTTTCCGGAACTGTTAACTGGACAGGAGCACTAAACAGTGGAGAACGAGCCATGTATCAAATGGATGGAAATGGCATCTCGCCAGGAACTTACGAATTGGTTTTAGAAGTAAAAACACCCAATGGAGTTGAAGATCCTAGACCATTAAATAACCGACTAGTTAAGCAGGTAGTTATCGTAGCCGAAGAGCCTTTGATTCCAACACAATTAACAGTAGGAAGTATTTGCGAGAATGGACAAGTGGTTTTAGCGGCTGAACTAAATGAGCCTGGAATAGTAGAATGGTTTACAGACGAAATTACGTCTGTCCCAATAGGAACTGGCAGTCCTTGGACAACGCCAGTGATCAATGCTACCGAAACATTTTGGGTAAACGCAAAACTCCAAAAATCTGTTGGTCCTGAAGCTGGAACGGTAGTAGAAACTTCTTCAGATCAAGAAACTGGTGGTTTAGTATTCGATGTATTTTCTCCGTTCACCCTAAAATCTGTTTTGATTAATATGCCCCAAGCAGGTTACCTAGTCGTGCGTGCAGAAAATGGTAGAAGAGGATTTGTTGGAAATAGAATCTTTGAAGACCTTGAAGCCGGACCTCAGAGAATTGATTTAGATTTTAATTTTTCAGCTGGCGAAGAGCAGCGACTTTTTATTAAACTTGTTGGACCTCAGAGCTTAACGACATTAGTTGGAGGTACCTTCCCATACACAGTAGATGGAGTAGTATCGATCAATGGAAATGATTTTGGAAATAATAATTTCTATTATTTCTTTGATTGGGAAATTGAACACCAACAACTTTGTGGTCGAATACCAGTGACCGTAGAAGTGAACGGAGTAGGTGCTGTAAACGCAGATTTTTCCGTCAGCAATGATACCGTCGGAATTAATGAAGCAGTCGTTTTTACAAACGCTTCAACGGATGGAGAAACTTACCTTTGGAATTTTGGTGATGGCAACATGAGCACAGAGCCTAATCCAACCCATACATTTACAGAATTTGGATCCTACCCTGTGATCTTGACCGTCACTAGCCCAGATGGTTGTACAAGTGCAACGACCACCGAAATCCTAGTAATAGATCTTACTACTGGACTGGAAGAAGATATTTTAAATAATCAAATCAGTGTATTTCCAAACCCAGCAAGCGATCTACTAACCGTTTCTTTTGAATTGAATAGTCCAGCATCTTTAACACTGACGCTAGTAGATGTAAGAGGTTCCGTGGTTAAAACCATACCATTACAAACTTATTTTAATTCTACTTTCCCAATAGGAATATCTGATTTATCCAAAGGTATTTACTACCTAAAAATAAATAATGAAAATCTACAAGTCGTTAAAAAGTTAGTAATTATGCGTTAAATAGTCTTAAATATTGACTTATTACGAGAATAGTCACAATATTTGCAGTTCAATGAATCGTTAGGATTTCGATTCAGCGCTTAAACAAGTGCTAATTTCAACGAAAATAGAACAGAATGCATAAATTTTTTGCCCTTTTTATAATGATCCTTGGTTTTTCGATTTCTACGGTAGTAGCACAAAAAGCTCCTTCCGTTGATGATCCAGCTGAAGTGGCTTACCAAAACCGGATTTTAAAAAGTAGAATCAATGGAGTTTATATTCCTAAAGATCTCTATGATGCTTTTGCACAACTTAATCGATTGATGGACGAGCCAACACGCAAACAGCTCCAACTGATGACTGAGGAAGAAGCAGGCAAAAAACTATACTTGGTGATGTGGATCTGTAATAATTGGGGAATGTATGAAGGATCGAGATTATCCCACTATATTCAAAATATGGGCATTTCTAATCCAGAACACAAGGCACATTTTCTTATTACCACTTATCACAGAGAATTAAATAAAAAAGATCTTGGACTAAAAGAACGAGTAGAATTCTATCAAAAGAAAACAGAAGAAGCCAAAGCTCGCAAAGCTAAAAAAGGCAAAGTGATCCACGAAGAAACGCGCCAACGTCCTCGAAATTAAGAT
>CALGJS010000052.1 GCA_937927835.1 uncultured Saprospiraceae bacterium
GTGGATCGCCTATCAAGTTGAAGGGCTGGTAAACGAACAAGTGTAGTTGTGCTATTAGAACAGATTTCTATTCATCAAACTCCCAAGAAAAGGCGGCTTCATCATGGAAACCGTCGCAGTCAGTGCCTGTGAAGTTGATGATTAAACGGTTGGTCGTTTCGTTTATGGCGCCGGTTCCTTCGAAGAGTCCTGGGCAACCGCCATTATAAAGTGGTGCATTTTGAACGAAGGTAAATTCTATTACATTGATCCCTCCATCTGTCTCAAACCGAATAGTGCCGTCTCCTCCATAACCAGGCGTATAGGCTTCATTACTCCCATTTCTAATAAACATATTGCCAGAATACCTATTACCTCCGACATTATTTACGATGGCAGAAATAGAAACGGAACCGAATAAACTATCTGTCCAACGTCCTAACCATTTTCCTTCGAATTCAAATGGCGGATCTTCTACTTGCATAGGTTCTTCATCAGAAGAACAACTCGGCATGAATAATAAACTTAAGGTCAAAAGAATAAAATAGGCATTTTTCATATTGAAATCATTTGGTAGATTCATTTAAGGTATTTGAGGAATTAACTCAAAGTTAAAAAAAAATGGGAATTGATGGTGCTTATTTTTCAAACTTCAAAAACAACTTCAACCTCAAAAGCCTGTCCAACGAATCTCCAGCCGTAGGCATGGTAGTCGGGCAAAAGCAAAAGCAAAAAAATGAGAAAGGATCCTTTTTAAAGGGAAAGAATTCTACCACACAAGATTGCCTTCAGTATGAAAACAAAGGTAGCTATTCAAGAAAACATGAATGAAGTGTTTGATATTGCTCTTGCGCTTGCGCTTGATTTTCTCGCCTTATTGAATACATAGAAATCTAGTGTCTCCTACTTAGCTTATTTGATAATCGTAACATCTCCTTTTTCTAATTTAATTTCGGCATTTTCAGGTTGATATTTTAAATAATAGACGAAGACGCCAACGCCTAAATATTCGCCTTTAAAAGTACCATTCCAACTAAGTTCATTTGCTTCAAAATTTTTGATTTCATAGACCAATTCTCCCCAGCGATCAAAGATCTTAAAATCCAAGAATTCTCCTTTGAAAGATGGGTGTGGGTAAATTTTAAAGTTATCATTTTGACCATCTGCATTAGGAGAAAAAGCATTAGGAATATATAATGGACATTCTTTTTGACCTACGTTCAATACCGTATCAATGAGGCAATTATATTTACTAATAATCTGTACATTATATATTCCGCAAGCTAAATCATTTATATTGGTTTGTGAATAATAATTGTCTCCATCAATCATGATTTGAAGAGAATCATCTTCTCCCGTAAAATAGAATTGACCGCCGCCATTGCGCTCGCCGCAGCTAGCAGGTAAGCTTTCTATTCGGTCTAAAAATAATTCAGGTAAATCTACTATACTTGCCTCACTGGTGGTAGTACATCCATTTTCATCCATTACTAAAACAGGATAAATTCCTGAGCTTAGGTTTTCAAAAACACCATCGGATTGAAAATTATCTCCATCAATGGAATAGGATAAATCCCCCACTCCTCCTTCTACCAGAATAGAAATTGATGCGTTATCATCACTGCAGCTAGCGTTTTCGATTATAATACTTTCAAATTCAGGAGGATCACTTGGTGCCAATTGAATTTCTTGTGAAGTGGTACAGCCATTCAGGTCCGTTACAGTTATGGTATAAATTCCGGCAGTTAGATTTTCAAAAACACTATTGGATTGAAAGTTGACACCGTCAATGGAATAGGATAAATCCCCCACTCCTCCATTTGCCGATATGGAAATTGATCCATTACCATCTTCGCAACTAGCATTTTCAGTTGTTATACTTTCCAATTCAGGAAGGTCAGGTGGTGCCAATTGAACTTGCTGGGCGTTAGTACATCCATCAGCGTCACTTATGGTTACGGTATAAGTTCCTACCGTGAGGTTTTCAAAAATATTATTGAATTGAAAATTAACACCATCAATGGAATAAGTTAAATCACCCATTCCTCCATCTGCAATTATAAACATGGATCCATTGTCATTGTCGCAACCATTATTCTCCGTTATTATATTTACGAATTCCGGAAGGATTGGTAATTCTAATTCAACTTCCTGAAAATTTTCACATCCATTAGGGGTCATGACAGATATTATATAATTTCCTCCAGACAAATTTTCAAAAACACCCGTAGGTTGATAATTAACGCCATCAATAGAATAAGATAATTCGTCCGAATCTCCATAAGCTGTTATGATAATTGATCCATTATTTTCGTTACAAGTTGCGAGATTTGTAATAATATCTTGAACAATGATCGATGGTGAGGAAGATAAAAATTCAGTAGGACTAGCACTTCCATAAAATCCAATATCAAAATCACAAAGTGTATTTAAAGCGTTCGTGTTCCAGTCAAGCTGAAAAAGAGAAGAGGAATTATTGAAAAAATTATATGAAATTAGGTAAGTGGTTTCATTGCAGTTTTCATGATAGGTCGTAAAACCATAGAAGTTTTCTATCATTGGATCATTCATAATAAGCGTGCTATTAGATAATGATTCCGTATCAATTAAAACTACTCTACCATCTGATGCAGCTAGATAAAGATCGCCTTGATAAAATGTCAGGTCTCCACTAGCGTCATATCCGACGTTACCAAGATAAACTTCATTATTAGTTGCCAAATCAAATGTATACATATCCGCCGTTGAGACAGCTAGGTAAATTAGTCCTTCCGAAGAAATGGTCATTGAATTATAAGAAATAGTCATTCCACTTTCATAGGGAAAGTTATGAATCACAGTCACATTTCCGGTCAATGTATCAATCTCCACTAGTTCTCCAGTAAAACGAATTCCATAGAGATTGCCATTCGGATGAAACGAAATATCCGTCATTAAAACATCGAAATTCGTTATAAAGTCAAGATCACAGGTATTCGTGTTGACAACATAAAGGCCGTAGTCTTCTGAAATTACATATAGCGACTGAGCGGATAGATCAATTGAAAAAAATAGGAGAAGAGAAAAAAAGTAATAGGTTTTCATGCTTAAAAAGATTTTTCAACTACTCAAATAAATTCCAGCATCGTCTATCTCGCAATCAACCTTTATCTGTTGTAATATTTTTGTGTAAGTTTTAGTTTCACTGCAAAATAAGAAAGTCTAATTGAATTTTTTCTTTCAATTAGACTTTTGTGCATTTTTAGCATTTTTATTGCTTTTTTTAACATTTGGTCTGTTTTAAACAGCGAAGATGTTTCAACTTCAAGCGCAAAAGCAAAAGCAAATAAGGAACAATGCTTTTTGACAGGCAGGCTTGCGCTTGATTTTCGTCTTATTTACCGAGGTTGATAAGTATGATCCCAACAATCAAAACAGGGTTGTCTTAGCACTAAGTTTCCATCTCTTTCAAGAACGGCAAACCAATTATCGTTTGCTAACTTAAGCACTAAACTATCATTTGTAAAGGTGGATAATTCATTAGATTTGACGAATTCATATCCTACCTCTAGGATTAATTCATCGTTCACGAATTCCTTATAACTGGTTCCTGAGATGATAAGCTTTCTCGTTTCATTTTCTGATTCCGGTGTAATGGTCACTCCAGCAATTGACCCATTAGATGCTACCCATTCCCATTCTCCGTCAATACAAATTTCATCTAAACAATTCTCTGGAGTATATTCTGGCGTATCTTCTTTGGAGCAACCAATGATTAAAGAACAAATGGCGAGGACATAGAGTAATTTTTTCATAACCTATTTATTTTAAGGGTTTATATGTTATGTAAGACGAGAAAATTTGGGATAAGGTTGGGTATGGTTTGTGTTTTTATAAGTCATTATACAGGTATTTTTAAAATCTCATCGCTACTCCACTACCACCTTCAACACCTCCACTCCTTCTTCCGAACGCACCTTCACCAAGTAAGTGCCTTTTGCCCAGTTGGAGCAATCGAAGTCATAAACAGCAGGAGCGCCATCGTAGACAAAACTACGTTGCTCGATCCGCCTACCAATGATATTGATCACTTCTACTTTTAAGTCTGCCGTAGCGGTTCCATTGACAGAAAGGTGGAAATTATTTTGACTTGGATTTGGAAAGATATTTAGTGTTTGTGAAAGTGAAGATGGCTCCGAGATATTGACGACGTC
>CALGJS010000053.1 GCA_937927835.1 uncultured Saprospiraceae bacterium
AATTCCCACCGATTACCCAAATTCCCAACCACAACCCGTTTATTCTTCGTATTCTTGCACCTTATTTGAGAAAAGGACAGCGTACAGGACGTACGATGCCTTATAACTCGTAACAGTTTAGAGTTCAGACAAATTCCAGCCGATGGTTAACGGTTAACCAAGTGCTGATCATCCGCTGGACCTATTGTTACCTAAACTTTATTTTTATGAGTGATTTTGCGGCCACTGGCCTAAATGATCAATTGGTAAAAGCCGTAACAGAGTTAGGCTTTGAATCACCAACGCCTATTCAGGCAAAAGCAATTCCTATTCTTTTATCTTCTGAACGAGATTTAGTAGCACTGGCTCAAACAGGTACCGGAAAAACGGCAGCCTTCGGTTTGCCAGCCCTTCATAAGATTGATACAAAATCTAGAGATACCCAAGTAATTATTTTATGTCCAACTCGTGAGTTGGCTATTCAGATTACGAAAGATTTAGAATCTTACGCCAAATATTCTCGAGATATTAAAATTATGGCGGCCTATGGTGGTACAAGTATTCAACCACAATTGGCAGCACTTCGTAGCGGTGTTCATATTTTAGTGGGAACCCCTGGTAGAACCAGAGATTTGCTAAAAAGAAAAAAATTAAGACTCGACGCGATCAAGCAAGTCATTCTTGATGAAGCAGATGAGATGTTGACCATGGGTTTTAAAGAAGAGCTAGATGCGATTCTTTCTCAGACACCAGACGATAAGCAAACTTTGTTGTTTTCTGCGACCATTTCTAAAGAAGTATCTCGGATTTCTAAACAATATATGACGGATGCAGAAGAAATTTCTGTAGCTCGCGTAAACGCCGGAGCAAGTACCGTAGAACACTGGTACTACTACGTAATGGCGAGAGACAAATACGAAACACTCAAACGAATCGCAGATGTCAATCCAACTATTTATGGAATCGTTTTCTGTCGTACCCGTAGAGAAACACAAGATATTGCCGCTCGTTTGCAATCAGATGGTTATAATGCCGATGTATTGAACGGAGAACTATCTCAGGCCCAACGAGATGAAGTGATGAACCGTTTTAGAAAACGACATATTCAGATTTTGGTAGCGACCGATGTAGCTGCGCGAGGACTGGATGTGACGGACTTGACCCACGTAATCAATTACAATCTACCGGATGATCCAGAAGTATATGTACACCGAAGTGGTCGTACTGGACGAGCAGGAAAAAGCGGTATCTCAATCGCGATTATCCATTCTAGAGAGAAAGGAAAAATGCGCGATGCAGAGCGAAAAGCAGGGATTAGATTTGAAAGAAAAAATGTTCCTTCGGGTCGTGAAATTTGTCAGGTACAACTGATGAAAGTGATTGATAGAATCCAAGAGGTAGAAGTTAACGACACAGAGATTGGACCTTTCTTACCAGACATCTATGCGAAGTTAGAAGACATGGATCGAGAAGAATTGATCCGACGATTTGTCTCTACCGAGTTTAATCGCTTTTTAGAATATTATAAAAAAGCCAGAGATCTAAACGGTAACGAAGATAGCCGAGGCGGAAGAGAACGAGGAGGACGCAATGAACGTCGTAGCGAACGAGGCCGAGATCGTCGTGCCAGCAATAGCTCTAATCGCAACCAATCAGAACGCAATATCAGCAATGATTCTGAAAAACCATTCCGTCCAACCCGAACGTCAATAAAGAATGCAAAATTTGCGAAAGTAGTCATTAGCTTAGGAAGTAGCCAACAAATGCACCCCGCTAGATTGATTGGTATCATTAACCATACGCTAGATTCTAGTGATGCGACCATTGGTCGAATCAATATTCAGGATAAAGTTTCTTATTTTGAAATTGAAAAAGAATACGCGGATAAATTGATCGAAGGCCTTCGTACACAAGTGGTGGATGGCTCAAAAATAATGGCCGATGTTTCAGAAGGAGCACCGATGCCAGCGAAAAAAAGCAAAGGAAGAAAATCAAAACCGTTTAATCCAAATCGTCCAGATAACTTTCAAAAGCGAAAGAAAACAAGACATCGTAAGGGTGGTGGGAGTAAGAAGAGAGGGTAGGAGATGTTGAGTTGATAAAAATATGATCGCCTCTAGGTTCTGTAATGGAACTTAGAGGCGATTGTGATTTTAGTACTAAGGATATGGTTTGGTTTTAGTTTATGAAATTTTTAAAAAAAGAATATATCTTGAAGTTATTTTTAACATAATAATTGTACTTTTAAAATTTTTTGGAGTGATCATTAAATACTACTATCTAAGACTTATCCAATCTATGAACAAGTTTACTCTTTTATTTATTTTTTTAAGCTCATTTGTTTCTGCGCAAGATATTTTGATCCCGCATGAAAAAGATGGAAAATGGGGATATATTTCTTCTGAGACTAAAGAGGTAGTAGTGCCTTATCAGTATAATATGGCTAAAAGATTTATCGATCAAACAGTCGCAAAAGTGAAACTGGGAAACAGGTGGGGATTATTGAGCAGGGAAGGAAAAGAGCTACTTCCGTTTGAATACACTAGAATAGAGAAATTGAGAAGAAAAATCTTAAAAATATTTGATGGCACCCACTGGAAAATAGTCAACCTAGAAGGGAAAGAAATTTCTGAAACAGGCTATACCCTTATCACGAATATGCCTTCTTATTCTTCACCTGAACCCGCATTGATTTATGTTTCCAAAGGTGATCGAATGGGGATAATTGATGAAAAAGGGAATGTCATTTTACCTTGTAATTTCGAAAGTGTAAAGTCTGAAATTTGGTCCATCAAGCCTACTCAAACACCTAAATTATTTCCAGTAAAAAATAATGAGAAATGGGGATATGCAAAAAAAGGAGGAGAAGTTGTAATACCATTCCAATTTGAAGCAGTTTCTTTTTTTAAAGAAAGGGTAGCCATTGCTGTAAAAGAAAATGACTATTTTCTGATTGACGATAAAGGAAATTTAATGTCGGACAAAGGATTTAATAAAATTATTAATTTTAATCCCATTCTGAACCATGCGGTTGTGATTAATGAGCATGAAAAATATGGAGTAATTAATTCCAAGGGAGAGGAAATAATCCCTTTCATCTACGATAATCTGGAATTGGTATATGGTAAGGGCCAAAGATTTTATCACGCCAAACTAAATGATAAATATGGAATAATCAATCACAAAGGAGAAATCGTAGCTTCGATAGTTTTTGCTAGTCGAATTAGAAATTGGGGACTTGGGATGATCTCAGATTGGAAATCTACCCTTCGAGGATTAGATGGAAAAATTTTATTAAAAGAACAATATGATAATGTAAGGGGGTATCAAGAAAATTATTTTGAGGTAGAAAAAAATGGTAAAGTAGGCCTCGTTGATATTTTGACAGAAAAAATAATTGTACCATTGGAGTATAGCGACATTGTAAGTCCTATAATTTACCGATGTCCCTTTGACTATTTTGTAGCTCAAAAAGGAGAAAAAGTTGGACTAGTCGATCAATTCAATAATATAATTCTTCCATTTGAGTATGAATCAATCCGGCCGCATAATAGTTTAAATGTTCTCCTTCTTCGAAAGGATGGAAAAGAGGCTTTGGCTGATTTAAAAGGCAAATTGATCACAGGATTCGAATACGAAAAAATAATGCACGATACATATTCTCCATTTCGTGCGAAAAAAAATGGTAAATGGGGATATATTAATACGGAAGGAAAAATAATTTATCCATTTGAACTGGAGGAAGTAGGAAGTGTTTTTAATGAATATACATTTAATAATAAGCAACTCTTTAATTCAAGAGGCTTGTTTTGTAATTCATCTCCCATACCTGACACTGTTCAGCTTCAAGCAGCTATTCAAATTTCGGGAAAGTATTTTTGGCTTTCAACAGATGGAAAGATAAGGGAAAAACAACCGAGAATGTGGAGGAATAAAATCAAACCTTCAAAAAGAGAAATTACCCCGAACACGTTTGCAACCTATGACCCTACCAGTCGACTTCTAACTTTGGTGGACGAAAACGGAGAAAAAATTCTCCCTCATTCTTTTTCTGATATTGATTTGTATCATGGTGACGGTTTTATTCCTTTTAAAATAAAAAGAGGAAAGGAAGGATATTATTTACCTTTTGCAAAAAAAGAGGTAGAATATGATCGCGTTGACAGATATCCTGTCACTGACGCCCCAATTAGATGGGTAAGCAATGGCCAAAAGTATGGATTTATCAATTCTGCTGGTGAGGAAGTCACCCCGCTACATTTCGAAAAAGTAGGAGTCATGTATGGGGGAATGATTAGTGTTTCTAAAGATGGAAAAACGGGTTTTTTAGACGAATCCGGTGCCATGAAAATTCCTATGAAATTTGACTTTGATGGGAACTATAGCTATTTCGAGAATGGCGTCACTTATGCTTATTTGAATGGTAAATATGGTTTTATTAATCTCGAAGGAGAAACCATCGCCCCCTTTGAATATGAAGCCATCGCATACTTTAGGGAAGGCGTAGCCATTGCCTACCGAAACGGAAAATGGGAA
>CALGJS010000054.1 GCA_937927835.1 uncultured Saprospiraceae bacterium
CCAAAGTAGATTTTTGTAAAAAAGAAGGATACGATCGAGTAATTGTTCGCAGTGATAATTTTGGAGCTGATCTAAAAAAAGCATTGGGAGATCGTAAGCTAAATGTCGTGATGGAATGTATTGGTGGAAAAATTTTCACCGAAGGATTTAAACAAATGACCGAACAAGGCCGAATGGTTATTTACGGCGCAGCACAGTATGCTTCTCCAGGTAAACGCCCCAACTATTTAAAAGCAGCTTGGATGTTTTTGACTCGACCAAAAATTGATGCACAACAACTAGCTGAAGATAATAAGACCGTTAGTGGTTTTAACTTAATTTATTTATACGAAAAATCAGAACTGCTCCATCAATTACTAAGCGAGCTCAAAGAACTGAATCTTGAAAAACCACATGTTGGTAATGTCATAGATTTTGATAAAATGATAGATGCCATTCAATTATTCCAAACTGGAAAGACAGTGGGCAAAGTGGTAATAAAAGTTAATAATCCAGACTAATGGTAGAAGAGAAATTAAATTCAAAAAAAGATAAGAAAGTGCAGACGGCCAGAATAATTGATAGCTATCAAGGGAAAGAAAAAGGACCATTATTATTGGTCTTAGGTAGTGTCCATGGTAATGAACCAGCAGGGACTCTAGCCTTAGAAAAACTATTCTCGATGCTCAAAGAAGAACCCCAAAAAAATCCTGAGTTTTCTTTTCGTGGAAAGCTGATTGGGATTAGAGGTAACCTTAAGGCTATTGAAAATAATCAGCGTTTTATTAAAAAAGATTTGAATCGTCAATGGACTCCTGAAAATATCACCCGAGTCTGTTCTACACCAATTGATTTACTAGATGCCGAAGATCAGGAATTATTGAAACTTATTACTTGTATCCGTTCAGAAATTGTCAGTTACCAACCGAAAGAAATCATTCTTTTAGATTTACATACTACGACAGCTTATGGCGGAATCTTCACCATCGTCACTGACGATCCTCGAAGCATCTCTATCGGACTTGCTATGCATGCCCCAGTAATCAAAGGTTTACTAAAAGGAATTTCTGGAACCTCCTTACATTATTTTAATTCCAAAAACTTTGGTATTCCCACCACGGCACTTTGTTTTGAATCTGGTCAACATCAAGAACCGATGGCCGTCACCCGTGCCGTTTCTGCGCTCGTCAATTTTCTTCGTGCCACCGGAAATGTCAAACCAGAAGATGTGGAACATCACCACGATTTATTACTAAAAACGCATTCTAAAAATCTCCCTGCTATTACGGAACTCGTTACGGTTCATTCTATAAAATCAGGAGATAATTTTATCATGCAACCGGGATATACCAACTTTCAAAAAGTAAAAAAAGGAACACTTCTAGCAACAGATAAAAATGGAAATATTTTGATGCCTTTCGACGGAATGATTTTAATGCCTCTATATCAACCACAGGGAGACGATGGGTTCTTTGTCATTAAGGAAGTTTAAAAAGAAAAGCAGCACTTTTCAGTACTGCTTCTATTTTTATTAAATATTTTCAAGAGCAACCGCAACTTCAACTGCAAAATCAAACACATCTATTGTGGTTCCTTGATAGGCTTTTTTGGGTAACTCTGCACCTAAGTTTGTGTCGTAGAATTTATTTGCTAAAAACATTGTTGCTCTTTTGGCAAATTTTGCTCTTGCATTTGAAATTGAAAAATAAGAATCTAATAGCGTTAACTTTACATGCCTAAGAAATTAGCACTTACTACACTAGCGTCCCATATGTACCAGTAAAATTGAAATATCCGCTGGTGAAACACCGCTAATCCGACTCGCCTGACCGATGGTATGTGGACGTAAATCCATTAATTTTTCGCGTGCTTCAGAACTCAAAGATTGTAATTCAGCATAATCCATATCCGGTCGTAGCTTTACAGATTCTAGGCGATTCATCTTATTGACCATCTCCTGTTCTTTCTGAATATAACCAGCATATTTCATATTTATTTCTGCTAAATTAACAGATTCTGCATCAAAGGCTGCCAGTTCTTCTTTAAGTGCAGGAAGATACTCCTGTAGTAAATCGATATCGATATTTGGTCGAATCAAGACGTTGTGCAACTTCAACTTTTGCTTAAGTGGCGCAGAGTTTTGTTTCTCCAACATTCCGTTGAGCTCATCCGGTCCAACACTAATTTTCTTAAATCGTTTTTCGACAGCAGCGGCAGCTTCAGACTTTTCATTTACTCGATTCATTCGACCTTCCATATTCATTACACCAAGCTTTTGGGCAATTGGAGATAGGCGAATATCTGCGTTATCTTGTCTTAATAAAATACGGTATTCCGCTCGTGAAGTAAACATTCGATAAGGCTCCTTAGTCCCCTTATTTACAAGGTCATCAATCAATACACCGGTGTATGCTTCTGATCTTTTAAGGATCAAAGGCTCTTCTCCGTTAATGGCTAAATGCGCATTCATACCCGCCATCAAACCTTGACAAGCAGCTTCTTCGTATCCAGTCGTTCCATTAATTTGTCCTGCAAAAAATAGGTTTTTTACCAACCGTGTTTCTAAATTTATTTTTAGTTGTGTTGGTGGAAAATAATCATATTCAATTGCATAACCTGGTCGGAACATTTTGGCATTTTCAAAACCTTCAATCATTCGCATGGCCTTATACTGTACATCTTCTGGAAGAGAAGAAGAAAAACCATTAACATATATTTCAACGGTATTCCAACCTTCTGGCTCGACAAATAATTGATGGCGATCTCGATCTGCAAAACGATCAATCTTATCTTCAATAGAAGGACAGTATCTAGGTCCAACACCTTGAATTCGTCCATTAAACATTGGAGAACGATCAAACCCCGTTCGTAAAATATCGTGTACTTTTTTGTTGGTATACGTGACGTGACAAGGACGTTGTTTTTCCAGTACGGGCGTATCCGTATAGGAAAATTTTCCTGGTGCTTCGTCTCCTGGTTGTAGTTCCATTCGATCCCAATCGAGAGAACGACCATCCACTCGTGGGGGTGTTCCGGTCTTCATTCGTCCGGATTCAAATCCTAGTTCGACCAATTGTGCAGTAATTCCAGTGGCTGCTCTTTCACCTGCTCTTCCTCCGCCAAATTGTTTTTCACCAATATGAATTAAGCCATTTAGAAAAGTACCATTCGTAAGTACGACAGACTTACTTTCTATTTCCAGTCCAATACCAGTTTTTACACCAACAGCCATCCCGTCTTTTACCACAAGTCCTGTTACCATTTCTTGCCAAAAGTCAATATTAGGATGAGCTTCAAGCATTAATCTCCACTTTTCGGCAAATCTCATTCGGTCACTCTGTGCTCGAGGACTCCACATTGCGGGTCCTTTAGACTTGTTGAGCATTCTAAACTGAATCATGGTATGATCCGTCACGATTCCAGAGTAACCGCCCATTGCGTCAATTTCTCGCACGATTTGACCTTTTGCAACACCGCCCATTGCAGGATTACAGGACATCTGGGCGATGGTATTCATATTCATCGTGGCCAAGAGTACCTTTGACCCTAGATTGGCGGCAGCTACAGCTGCTTCACAACCTGCATGCCCTCCTCCGACTACAATCACATCATACTTTGGAAACATTGTTCAATATTTTTATTAAAATTACACGCAATTACCTTTTGCAAGGTCTTACAAATTTACGAAAATAGAACCAGAAAGTCAGGTGGGAAGTTCCATGTAAATTTTAGACATAAAATCAAAAAGGTTTGATTTCCGAAGGAACCATTCAGTACATTTCAACGTTATATTAACAAAGTAAACAACACGATTAAACGTACGCAACTTCTTTACGTCTAATTGACAAATATAGGAACATGGAAGTCAAAATAACCAAGGGCATCAAAATATCAGTCGAATGTAATTACCAGGAGGAACAGTCCAATCCTGCTAAAGGTCAATTTGCCTTTTCGTATCAAGTAACGATCGAGAACCAAAGTCAGCATACTGTTCAATTACTTAAAAGGCATTGGTTTATCTTTGACGCTGCTGCCATTCGCCGTGAAGTAGAAGGAGACGGTGTCATTGGTGAGCAACCCGTTCTAAAACCAGGCGAAAGTCATAGCTACCTTTCTTGGTGTCCACTTCAGAGTGGAATCGGAACGATGCATGGATACTATACGATGACACGAATTACGGATGATGCTCAATTTAAGGTGGAAGTTCCTCAATTTAATATGATGGCACCTGTTATGATGAACTAGTTTCTTCGTAAGGCACAATAACTGGCTCTTCCTGATTAGGATACTGATTAAGAATATTACTGTGAAATTGATATAGATCTGGAAGTTCTGTTTTAAATTTTTCCGGAAAGGAGAAAAAGAAGACGACACTAACTGCCCAGATGTTCAGGTTTTCTAATCCTACAAATTCCTCTACTTTTTTTCGTGGAAAGCGGCTTATTTTTTCAAAACTAGTCCAAAGGTCTTCTGATAACTCCGGATAAGCTATATCTGGACGTGTCAATTGAAATACCTTCGCGTATTCGTAGAGTCCGATATTAAAATATTGGTTTGCATGAATTGTACCTGGCATCAAATGATCCATTGCGAAGAGTGATACACCATCTTCTGCGAAAATCTCTGATGCATGGAAACGATCTGGATGCTGACGAGAAAGAAAAACACCTGGATAAATCACCACACGTTCAAACATATTAAGTAAATAATCCTTTTGCCCAAAGGTGAGTTGGACTATATTTGCGGCTACAATTCCTTTGACATCTTCTGGAATTTCTTCCATTACTTGTGGTCGAAAATCGTTGGCTTCGATGTAAAGTGCGACCCTTGTTCTGAATTTTTGCTTGTTTTTATCAGATAATCGCTGATAGTATGGTAATTTTTGTTCAAAAATTTTCCGCAAGGGTGCTTCTACATCAAGCGGGTACTTTTGGTACCACCACCAATCAATAGCAGGTTGTAAAAAGTACACACCAATGAGATAAATGATGAATGGCACCATGTATAAGGCGTAATTTTCATCTTTAAAATAGGTTATGTACAAAAATATTGCGAAGCCAATAATGCCCGGAATAGCTAGTAATTTAGAAAGTGGTAGTCTCATTATTTCGATTTAAGGATGAAATTTAAAAAAAATATTCAAGAAGTGTCCGATAAACTTGTGGATTAGCCAAAAACAATATAGATTTGCAATCGCTTCTAAAGAGCTTGTCTGAAAAGGTGCCTTAGCTCAGTTGGTAGAGCAATGGACTGAAAATCCATGTGTCCCTGGTTCGATTCCTGGAGGCACCACAAAATTTTTCTCGTTTATGTACGCAAGTATTTTTCATCACCATCATTTTCTAACTGATCTCTC
>CALGJS010000055.1 GCA_937927835.1 uncultured Saprospiraceae bacterium
ATTCAATCTCGATAGTCGCATTTTAAAAACGGGTCAATCCATTGTTATTCCCGGTAAATTAACGGAGGAATTTTTTCTTGGAAAACATAAAACCTATTCTTCGCCTCTTCGACTTTTTTTAGTAACTGCGGTTTTGTTTGCAACTGTTCTTGCCTTTCAGTTATTTCAAGATAAAGAAATAGGTGCTAATAACTTAAATGAAATGATCCAAACGAATGAACGTATCCATGTTTTACGTCGATTGGACAGTATACATCTTGAGCAGAAAAATATTTTTAATGATGCTACCGTAAATAATGCCCTAGACACGGTATCGGCGCATCTATGGGATGCACTAGATAATCCCAGTGATTCGATTCTACTTAATGAAGAAATAAAAATTGCAAACTTCAAATTACCGAATATCAGTCGAGATGATTTTGAGAATATGTCTGCTAAAGAGTTGGGCGATTCCTACGGAAAGGATATGGGGTTTTGGGGAAAGCTATTACTTACACAAGGAATCAAAACCATTAAGCAAGGAGATAATTTAATACAATATTTATTTGGGAAGACGACGTTGGCCTTATTTTTCATGATGCCTTTTTTAGCCATCTTTTTAAAAATAATTTATATCCGTAGAAAAAAATTCTATGTAGAACATCTTATTTTTTCCTTTCATTACCATGCTTTTTTATTTTTGCTTTTTACGGTGGTTACATTTTTAGAACCTTATGTCGGTGGCAGCGTCATTGGAATTGGTTTTTTAATAGCCTTTGTGTATCTGTTTATCAGTTTAAAACGTATTTATCAACAAGGCTGGTTTAAAACCCTTGTGAAAATTTGCATTATCTCCTTTATTTATACGATTTTGCTTTCTATTTTTATGTCTATTACTATAGCCATTGGATTTTTACTTTTTTAAGATTTTAATATGCCATACGAAAAATACGAAACCGTTATTGGTCTCGAAGTACATATTCAACTCGCTACGGCCTCTAAGGCTTTCTGTGGAGACAAGAACAAGTTTGCTGGATCACCGAATACACAGGTCTCCCCTATCTCGCTTGCACATCCTGGCACCTTGCCACGACTCAACGAAAGACAGGTAGAATACGCCGTTCGGTTGGGACTTGCACTGGGTTGTCGGATCAATCCACTTAATCGGTTTGATCGTAAAAATTATTTCTACGCAGACCTTCCAAAAGGTTATCAAATTACGCAACAAGACGAGCCAATTTGTATCGGAGGCGGAATGGAAATCGTGACGCCAGACTATGCTAGAAATATCCGCATTCACCATATTCACATGGAAGAAGATGCTGGAAAATCTACGCATGATATTTACCCGAATTATACGGTTGTCGATCTAAATCGTGCTGGAGTTCCACTAGTTGAACTGGTTACAGAACCTGATTTTAGATCGGCAGAAGAGGTAGATATCTTTATGAACAAGATGCGGCAGTTGGTGCGATATCTAGAAATTTCAGATGGTAATATGGAAGAAGGAAGTATGCGTTGTGACTGCAATATTTCTGTTCGACTTAAAGGAAGTGAGACTTTTGGCAACCGTTGTGAAATAAAAAATGTCAACTCTATGCGGTTCGCACGTAGAGCGATTAAGTACGAAGTAAAACGACAAATTGATCTACTGGAAAGTGGTGGTGAAGTTCTACAACAGACGTTGAACTTTGATCCTGTTTCTGGAAAAACTTCGCCTTTACGTTCCAAAGAAGATGCGCACGATTATCGTTATTTTCCAGATCCAGACTTACCTCCAGTGGCGCTATCGGCAACTTATATTGATAAAATTCGACAAGCACAACCACCATTGCCTTGGGATTTAAAACAAAATTTCCAGAAGGAATATGGTCTTTCAGAATACGATGCTCGACTACTCACAGAACATAAAAATGATGCTTTGCTTTTTATAGATTGTTGTGAACAAAGTAAGCATTATAAACAACTCGCTAACTTATTTATTAATAAAATAAAAGGGTATCAAAAAGAATATCCTGATACGATTTTCACTAAAGAACAACTCACAGAATTTGTAGAATTAACTGCTACTAATAAAGTAAACATTACGGTAGCCAATCAACAATTATTTCCTGCGATGGCTGCTGCACCAAATAAATCGGTCAAAGCATTGGCAGAAGAACTAAATCTTTTTCAATCAGATGATGGTGATTTTCTGGATGGATTGATTGAGGAAGTTCTGGCAAAAAATCCGGATAAGGTCAAAGCTTATAAAAACGGAAAAAAGAATTTATTACAGATGTTTATGGGACAAGTGATGCGGAATGCTAAGGGGAAGGCGGACCCGAAGAAGTTGCAGGGGTTGTTGCGGGAGAAATTGGATGGATAAGTGTTCTAATTTAGGGACTATTCTAGATTTAGTGTTTTTCAAGCGCAAATTCAACCTCAAAAACAATTTCAAATTTCTCTTTAACGTAAAAGTTTTTTTTTTAGAAAACTGATATCAGTCGATTACAAGTCTTCATTTTTAGGCTTTGAGGTTGAGATTGAAGCCCGCCTGCCGGGGCCAGCAGGTTTTAAATTTATTTTGACACAGTTTATTGAACACTTCCCTAATTTAAATAGAAAAAATATTACCTGACAATACGTGTAAAAAATACAATGGATAAAATTTTAGCCTTTTTTATATTACCTCTTTGCTTCCTACAAAACGGTGAATATCACCAGTACGAAATAGAATATCTTTCTATAAATGAAATAAGTGGCGATACAGTCATTAATGTCAATTATTTTCTTGATTTCAGTAAAAATAATACGCTCGATTCTAATTTTGAAATTAAAATTTCAGACGTTAATTCTATCAATCAAAACTCGAATAAAATGATTTTTGACCTAGAAAATCAATGGATAAAATTAAAAAATGTGGATGGTAATATTTCTGTAACAAACGTTGATGAATTAAAATTTCCTGAGCCGAGTCTACATGATAATTACTTCAAATACCTTAATTGTGGCTCTACTGATTTACTTTCAAATCTCATTAATTTTGTGAATCATGATCTAAGTTTTTTAAAAATTCTTACAGCATCTAATCCTAATGATCAGCATAAAGAATTCTCAAGAAATGGTTATAGTTTACGCTACCAAAAAGTAGCACCAGATACGAATAAATTATTTTTTAAATTAGATGATATTTCTCTTGAAAATTATTGTTACAATTTTTATGATTGTAAACTAGATAGAGAAGACACTCTAATTAATCAGAAGATACAAGAAGGTGAAAAAAACTACCACAAATTAAGTCCAGAAAATAAAAGAAGAGTTTCAAAAGCTGATTTTAATAATGGTATGAAAGTCAGTGCAAAAAGAGAATCAGATAGAAGAATATCTATTCATAAAACTAATTTAGATAGTTGTTTAAATAAAGTAAATGATTACAAGTTAGTTATAGAATTAACAAAAGATCAAACTGACATTAATGAAATTACTATTACCAGAGATGAAGTGATATTTCCACATATTTTCTATCAAGATAAACTAGAGATAAATAGCATTATTCGTATCAATAGACTATAATTTTAGGAAAAGTCATTTTAACCTGACAGATAAGAACAACTTATTAGTTAAATCCAAGATGAATTTTTATTCTCCGACAGATTCCGTAACTTTGAGCTAGGAAAACGTTATTATTTTCAACAGAAATCCATTTATTATGTCCATGCAAGACGATGAAATCACAAAATTATACTACTCTATTGGAGAAGTATCGGAGATGTTTGATGTATCGAAATCGCTGATCCGTTTTTGGGAATCTGAGTTTGACATATTAAAACCTCATAAGAATAGCAAAGGTGACCGAAGATTTACGCAAAAGAATCTAGATCAATTTAAGATTATATATCACCTTGTAAAAGAGCGTGGTTTTACGCTGGAA
>CALGJS010000056.1 GCA_937927835.1 uncultured Saprospiraceae bacterium
TCGAAGGAAGTCCTAATCGTAAAATCTGTGCCATTGGAGTCCATATGAGTCGTTGGGTTACCTTACATGGATTTGCTTTTAATATCAATACGGATTTAGACTATTTTAACCATATTATACCTTGTGGAATTGATGATAAAGATAAGACTGTCACGAGTATGGCCGCAGAATTGGGTAGAAACGTTGAAATTGAGGAGGTAAAAGTAAAACTTCTAGGGCACTTTTGCCGTATATTTGATTTCAAGGTTGGGTGAGGAAATTAATAATTTTATAATGAAGAATGAATAATGTCACTTTAACGTGAATGGATTAGATTTATTAGTTTGAAGCAGAACCACCTTAATGATTATTAATTGAAATGTTTTTTTGATGAAAAAGGATATTCCACAAAAAAAAGTACAGGATCTAGCGATCTCGGTAGTCCCGCGAGACGGGGATTTATGGGACGTTTATGTTATTAATCTCAAAGACGAGCCTATTAAAAATGTGCTTATTAACTCCAAAGGATACGGAACGATTGATGACGAACCGGTTGAAACCACCGTTTTGCGTCATTTTTTTCCCAGTATTGGCCCATTACAACTACATAAGATTGAGCCAATCACCAAAGAAGTATTGGTTTTGACCAATGAATATTGGGTAAGTTTTAATTACGATGACTACATGTTTGACAAAAAATATGTCTTCGTGAAGGGAAGCATCGATCCAATGAATTTTACGTTAATTCCCTTTTTAAATGAGCAAGGAGTCATGATTCGGTAGTGATCTATTTTTTGGTGAAAAACTAATCCAAACGGATAGACGTTATTAAATAGAATCTTCTGTAGAAGACCTTTTCATTTTAAATTTGAAAATAAAAAAAGATGAATGATAATCTATTTGTACGTTTTCTTGGCGTATTAGCTGTTTACTTGGCCTTGGTATTTTTAGGTGGAGAGGTTGGACAGATGATCCTGTATCCCATTCATTTATTGGTTACTTTTTTACATGAACTTGGCCATGCTTTAGGGGCCTTGATTACCGGAGGAGATGTATTGGCTTTGCAAGTCAATGAGGATGGAAGTGGCTGGACGCAAACACAAGGAGGAAACCTCGGAATTATTCTAATGGGAGGATATTTAGGAAGCGCTTTATTGGGTAATATCCTTTTTTATATTGGTGCGAATGGAGGACGAATTGCTAAAGGAACCTTATTTGTCTTAATGGGTTTTATGGTTTTTGCTGGGATTATGTGGTTTAATTCACTTTGGACAACTGGCTTTTTATTGGCTTTTTCGGTCGTGCTTTATTTCTTAACTACCAAAACCAATTTGCATAGAGAAATACTAATGTTTTTAGGATTGGCGACGATTCTTTACATCATTCAAGATTTCAATGTAGGGCCAAAATCTGATTTAGAAAAATACGCTGAATTATTGGTGTTTATTCCAGTCAATGTCTGGATGTATATTTGGTTAGCAATTGCCGTTTTATTAACTGCCTTAAACATTTTTGCTATTCTAAAAATTAGCCGACGTAAACAACTTAATTAATGAATATAGATTTTACACAATCCGCTGAATCGATCATCACCGACCTCTTTAAGGATCTTGAACTTGCTACAGTAGAACGTAAACATCCTTTTCGTTTTTGTTATCTTGCTACCACAGAAGTAGATAATGTACCTGCACAAAGGACCGTGGTGCTTCGGAAGGTATTGCCTTCAAAAGAGATGCTGATCTATACCGATTATCGAAGTTCGAAATTGCAGGAGATCAAACAGCAACCCCAAGTTTCTATTTTATTCTATCATTCTGAAAAGCAATTACAGATTCGATTCCAAGCCATTGCGAAAATACATCATCAGGATACCCGTTGTTTGATCGCATGGAATAAACTAAATGACCATAACAAAAAAGATTATCAAATTGAATTACCTCCTGGTTCAGACTTGCCAAATCTTGAGGAGGAACTAAGTCATAACCCAAGCTTTGACTCTAACTTTTTTTCTATGATTTCTTTAAATCCAATTAATATTGATGTCCTCCAATTGAGTAGAATGGGGCACAAACGCCTAGTAGGGCAACTTGAAAATGGTGAGTGGATTGCCAGAAGAGTAGTACCATAAAATTCGAAATATAAGGCTGTTGTCCAGGAGTGATTGTTCATTGTCCTCTAAAAATTGAAAAACACTTTGAATTGCTCAGTTTGGTAAGGCAATGGTTATCACTACGCATTTCGTTCTCTAATCACTTCTCCAATTGAACGGTTTTCAATTTTTGCACGAAGCCAACTTATAGAATCTAAGTATAGAAATGCACGCTGTTCGTATTGATTATTTTCCAATGCCTGAAGTTTGGTAAGAAATTTTTCTTTGACTTTTTTTCGATCGAGGATAGGAGCTTTTATGATTTCTTTAAAAAATTGAAGAAAACAAGTTTGAACTTTATTGTCTAAATCTTTCTTAATAAAAAATGCATGATAATTTCTAATCAGGGAGGGTAAAAAATTATAATTTTCTAATTCATAATGTACCATTAAAAACATGAGACGCGCGTATGCCTGAATGTCCATTCTAAGGGAAACATTAGTCATGTCGAAAATGTAATTTAAATATTTAATAGCTTTGTCTGGCTCTCTATTACCAAGATGCATCCATGCGATTTTATAATAAAAAATCATAATTTTGTGTTTGTCCAATGAATCTTTATATCGATCTAATCTCGCCAAAGTAGTCTTAATGCTTTTTACTCCTTCCTTAAAATTTCCATTCAGAAAGTGTAAGTTTAAACGACCAGAATGTGTATATAAAAACGAAAGTACTTGTGTGTTTCGGTCGAAACGAGCATAATTTGATTTTCGAAAACTTTCTAGTTCCCCGTGATACTGCGCATAAAGTTTATGCTTTTTTAAGTTATAAGCACAAGTCAATAAGTAGTGATAACCGCGTAGATATAGATTAATGTCTCTAGTCTGAAGCTCGTCATATTCTTGAAATATTTGCACCCATTTTAGCGCATATTTATAACAATTTTCAAAATCATTTAAAATATAATAGTACCAAACATGTGATTGGTATAATAATATCTTTTCCATCTGCCCTAAGGTCTCGTTTTTAATCAGAGGGAGTTGTTCTTTGAAAAATTGGCGGACCTCTTTAGCTTCTTCCTCATTTTTCACATGCCCATTGATAATATAAAATCGATGTAAAAGCATCTTTAGATTACTGAGCTTGACACGATTGGCGAGGGTATCTATCTTTTCTGAGGACTGTTGTGTAAGTGCTTGAATGGGCCGAGTTTCTGTCCGAGTAATATGTCTAGAATGAATTAATTTTTCTAATTCTAGAATGGTAATTAAATTAAAATCATGATGGTGATCTAATGCTAGTTTTTTAGCCTTTTGCAAAACTTTTAAAGCCTGCAATTGAAAACCCTTTCCGTATAAGATGTAGACAAAATCAATGTATTCGCGCAGTTGAATATTGGACTGTTTGGATTTGTTGAGCATCCGAAGGCTGGTAAGAATTTGTTCGTACAGATGTCGCTTGGCATTGGAATATTTGACGGGAGAAAGATTTCCAAGCTTGATACGAATACTTGCTTCATCCAACTTTTTTTGCTTGTCCATGAGGTCGAATAACTTCATGTATAGCAATTCTCCACTACTCTTAATGCGTTCCGCAAAAAGGCGGAAAGTTCGTTTTTCTGATTTGGTTAATGACTTTATTAATTTAAATAAGTCATCTGTTTTTGATATAGCCATAATTTACGCATAGAGGTAATGTGTTGATATTCAACTTGTTGGCTAAAATTTGGTAGGCTTGCAGACCACAATTTTACGAAAATAATGGGAGAAATAACTAATTAGACCCAGTAATTTTGTTAAAAAATAAGTCATATGAAAAAAATAGAAGCCATTGTTCGTGCCTCCAAATTTGAAGAAGTAAAAGAAGCCCTTGGTGAAAAGGAAATTAACTTTTTTACATTCTACGAAGTAAAAGGATATGGACACCAAAAAGGAAAAAACTTAACCTATCGTGGTGCTGCTTATGATATTGGATATATTGGCAGAATCAAATTAGAGATACTCATCTCAGAACCATACATCGCAGACGCTATCGAGGCGATCTCTCAAGCAGCAAAAACTGGAGAAAAGGGTGATGGACTTATCACGGTTACGAATATTGCAGAAATTATAAACATTAGAACTGGATTAGCTGGAAGTCAAGCTATTAATACTTAGCAGATTTCAGAAAAATTAGACAATCGGTTTTTTAGAAAAATCCTATAACTCTTCTAACAGAATTTTCTGGTAGAATCTAGAAGAGCTTTATCAAAAAAATAAAAAATTTCAAAAAAAAATTAGAATGGAACAAGTGACACAGGTTACCCCGGAAATGCTCAATGAAGTGATGGCAGCGGCCACCGAAGCAAAATTTATCGCTAATAACTTATGGTTACTCGTAGCGACGGTTTTAGTATTTATTATGCATTTAGGTTTTGCCGCATTGGAGGCCGGACTAGTACAAAAGAAAAATGTGGTAAATATACTTTTTAAAAATGTGATGATCGTTTCGATTGGACTACTTACTTATTATTTTATAGGTTTTAATCTAATGTATCCTGGAACGAATGCTGGAGGATATTTCGGATTTTCCGGATTTGGTTTGACGTCGCCAGAAGGAGGATTGACTTCGGCCTACGGAAATTATACTTATTATACAGATTTTATTTTTCAAGCAATGTTTGCCGCTACCTGTTGTACCATTGTCTCCGGTGCAGTAGCGGAAAGAATTAAGTTAGTTCCTTTTTTGGTATTCTGTACTTTATTTGTCAGTATTTCTTATCCGATCACAGGGATGTGGAAATGGGGGGCTGGTTGGTTAGATGCCTTAGGGTTTTATGATTTTGCTGGTTCTACTTTGGTACACTCTGTCGGTGGTTGGGCGGCATTAGCAGGGATCATTTTGTTGGGAGCTAGAAAAGGAAAATATACCAAAAAAGGAATTAAACCAATTCCTGGACACAGTATGCCCTTAGCTGCGATAGGTGTATTCTTACTATGGTTTGGTTGGTTTGGGTTTAATGGAGGTTCTGTCCTTTCTGCTGACCCTGCTAGTGTATCTTTGGTTTTTGTAACGACTTCTTTAGCTGCCGCCGCTGGAGCATTGGGTGCTTTTTTAGTCTCGTATTTGATGTTCAAATCTTATGATTTATCGATGGTTTTGAACGGAATTTTAGGTGGATTGGTTGGTATCACAGCCAGTGCAGATGGAGTAGCGATTCCTAGCAGTATCATTATAGGTTTGGTAGCTGGATGTTTGATTCCACTCTCTGTTACTTTCTTTGATCGGATGAAATTGGACGATCCAGTTGGAGCCACCTCCGTACATTTAGTATGCGGAATTTGGGGAACGATTGCGGTAGCTTTATTTGGAAATTATGGTGAAGGAGTCGGAACCCTTTATGCACAATTGGTAGGTATTGCAGCGATTGGTCTATTTACTTTTGCTTTTTCGTTTGCTGTATTTTTTCTATTAAAAATAGCTTTTGGAATAAGAGTTTCATCAGAAGAAGAAGTGAAAGGATTAGATGTAGAAGAGCATGACTTGAGTGCCTATGCGTTTAATTAGGTAATTATTCGAACTACTGGCTCACATACATATATAAAAGCGAGAAGGCTCCTGCTGTAACAGAAGCCTTACTCAAGAACAACGGATTATCCATCATTCTCTGTAGAAGTAAAATTACTCAGAATTCTCAAAGTTCCCAAATCTTTTTTGGTTAAGTTGATTCATTCTGATAGGATAATTCTTGTTCCATTTTTTCAAATAAAAAATTAGAACAATGAAAAAAATCACCCTTTTTACAATTTTACTATTCCTAAAAATTACGGTGCTTGTGGCACAAGACAGTTTTCAACCATTAGTAGAAACTGAACCAATCCTAACTGAAAACTACGTCGCAGATTCTTCTACGGCCGTAATAGAAAATACCAATACTGGAATTCAATTCGGAGGATCTATGGATGGATATTTTCGGGCAAATATTAGTGGTGACACGGATATTGCTCCAGGAACTTCATTTGGCAATCTTCCAGGATTCTCTTTGGGCATGGCAAATTTAACCCTCTCAAAAGATGGAGCAAAAGCAGGATTTATGGCAGATCTAGTTTTTGGACCCCGAGGAGAAGACGCTACCTTCTTATCTCCGTTTTTACGCCCAGGAGGAACTTCTAGTATCGTCAATCAGCTGTATGCTTATTGGAATATTTCAGATAAGTTTAAAGCGACGCTCGGAAATTTTAATACCTTTTTAGGGTATGAGGTGATCTCTCCGGTCTCTAATTTTAATTATTCTACTAGCTATATGTTTTCTTATGGACCTTTTTCTCATACTGGGTTAAAGTTTGATGTAGACTTGGGGAAAGGCTTTTCCGTTATGGCGGGTGTTTTTAATCCAACGGATGCTACAGAATTTAATCCTACCAATGACTATGTGGGTGGAGTGCAGTTAGGCTATGATTTTGGAGAAGGAAGTGTTTATTTAAACGGTTTATTTCAAAAAGATTTTTATCAATTAGATATTACAGGTGGAGTGGATGTTACAGAAAAAATTTATTTAGGATTAAATGCTACGGTTGCGAAAGATGCTTTTGCAGGAGTTGCACTTTATGCGCAAGGACAAGTAGTTGATAATTTAAAATTAGGAATCCGTGGAGAATACTTTATTGATAATGGGATAGACGTAATCGCTGATAATGAAAGTATTCTTGACTTTACTTTTTCAGCAAATTATACGATCGGAAATCTAACCTTAATTCCCGAATTCAGAATAGATGCTGCATCGCAACCAATCTTTTCAGATAGCCAAAAGATGAATAAATCGCTTGCGTCTTTTGTCTTTGCTGCCGTTTATGGATTTTAAACAACTTCAAATAATTAAAATAGAATTGATTTATTTTTGTGAATTTTTTATGTAAATTTTTTTTACAGAAAAACTAACTATTTAGGCAATGACTTCTCAGTCATTGCCTTTTTTAAATTATCTTCTAATAAATTTTCGAGTAGTAATTTCTCCATCAACGTTAAAACGTAAAATAATAAAGCCATGATGTTTTGCAACAGAAATGGGTGAGTTAGTACTAACCATTCTCTTTTCCAGTAAAACGCCTGATGTTGAAAAAATTTCTACTTCTGCTTGTGAATAATTTTCAGATAAAACCGTAAAAGATTCATTTGTAAAACTTACCGAATAACTAAGCAGTTCTGGTTGGGAAGTTGAAACAACACTAAGTTCTAAATCTAAAGAATAAAGTTCTAACCCAACATTACTATTTTGTATCTTTGCGGCGAAGTATATTTTTCCATCTTGAACAGCTACTGGAAATCCTTTGAAAGAAGAACCTGCATCGTCAAAATCGTGGATAACGCCAGTGGTTCCATCTTCTAAATTAACATACGCAAGACGATGATCCCAGAATCCATATTCATAGAAGTAAAAGGCAAACTTTCCTTCTACTAAGATATTGGTTGGCACCTTTCCACGGCCGGTATGCAGGGTGGTAGTTCCATCTGACGTTCCATCAGTCAATATGACAGGATGACTAGGAGCAAAATCTTCTCTAACTGCTAAGATCATCTTGTCTTGGTATTTGGCTCTGATGATATCATCTCCTTGTGCTAAATCTGCAAAACCGATGGGTGCGAGCATCAATTCTTCTCCACTCACACCATTGGTAGTGTAAAATCCTGATTGATAAACATGAGCTAATGCCAGGTCACTTGTGAAATCATGTAAACGAGAAATCTTTTTTCCATCAATGGTATAAGACTCAATCGAATTTGTAACAGCGTTATACTGATAAGAACCATCTAAATTATCATTGAAAGGTTCGTCTTGTATAAAAAGAAGGTTTTCTCCTACTTGGTTTAATCCATATATTTTGGCATAACTGGAAGCTATGTTGGTGGCTATTAAATTAGTGACTCCATTCTCTACAAAATATAGTTCTATGTCATCATCACCATTCTGTCTAATAAAAGCAATTCCTTCATTATATTTACACATATTGTTATCAGATGGTTGATGGGAATAACTAAATTCGGCCCCATTAAAAATAGTATCAATCGTTTCTCCATCGGTACGGAGAATTGCATCTTCACTGTAATAATAAAGAAAGTTGTCTTCAGAGATAACTAGACTATTGGTCTGGTTCATACTAAAGATTTGTGTTCCTTCCTCTGTACCATCGCTTTTCCAAAGAGCGCTAATTCCACTCCAGCTATAGGTAGTGAAATAAAAATTATTTCTAAATTCAGTTAGGTTTCGAATAGATGTTGAACCCTCTCCTGGAGTAATATCTTTTAAAATGCCAAAATTCCCATTTCGAAGATAACCAAGTTCTTCTCCTGTTTCTTCTGTTTGAACAACTAACAGAGTCGTATTGCCAATAGTGACTGATTTACCATCGTTGCCAAACGGAAAGGCATCAGCATCGCCTAGGTTTAAATCTGTGACTAAAACTGGACTTTGAGCAAATAAAATAACTTGAAAGAATATTAAAATAAAAGTAAAAATTTTTCTCATAAGGTGATTAATTTTAAAAAAAAGTGTTGGATTGATTTGTTGTTTCACATAAATGAGCAATAACATTGTTAAGAAGTGCTATAAGTATGCCAATAAAATATTATTTGATTTAAAAAGGATGATTATCTTTTTTTGCTTTAAATTCTCTACTTTAGCATAATAACTTTTGCCCTCTTTTAAAAACTGATTCAAAAAACAATCTTTATGAAAAAAAATTCAATATTAGTATTTATATTGATTATCCTAGGAGGATTTTTCGCTTGTAATTCTCCAATCAAGCAACCGCTTTCTATGATCGCATTATTTACGGATCATCTTGTCTTACAACAGAATCATGCTGTTCCTATTTGGGGAACATATACGCCTGGCGAACGAGTGACGGTTTCTGCGAATTGGGGGGATTCAGTAACTGGTATTACGGATGAATCAGGAAACTGGAAAATACCTTTGTATACTTCATCAGCAGGTGGTCCATTTGAATTAACCATCGCTACCAAAGATTCTACCATCGTTCTTAAAGATGTTATGATTGGGGAAGTTTGGCTGGCATCAGGTCAGTCAAATATGGAGATGCCACTGACAGGATATTTACCGAACGAACCAATAGATAATGCCGCAGAAGAAATTGCTAATGCAGAATATCCCGCGATTCGAATGTTTAAAGTCAAAAGAAATCTAAGTTCTTATCCGAAAGATGATATGGAAGGGGACTGGCAAGTTTGTACACCAGAAAATGCAGTAGATTTTAGTGCTACGGGTTATTTTTTTGCTAGAAAATTACATCAAGAATTGGGTGTGCCGATCGGTATTATTAATTCCAGTTGGGGAGGAACGGTGGCGGAAGCATGGACGAGTAAGGCAGGACTTTCGAAGTTTCCTAGATTTCTAAAGATGCTGGATAGTTATGATAACTCAGCAGCTGAAAAATGGATAGGTGAATTTAAAACTATGGCTATGCCAACTAATCTAGATGAATTAGCTGCCCTTCAAACATCGGATAATGAAATAAATAATTTAGATTTTGATGATTCAAAATGGATGAAAATGCAGCTGCCAGCAAAAGTCTGCATGACTGAAAATTTTATCGAAGGAGAGGTGGTTTCTCAACAATTGAATGGATTGTTCTGGTATCGAAAAAAAATAGAAATTACGAATATTGATTCAGATTATCTGTTGACGATTGGAGCAATTGATGATGCGGATGTTGTTTATTTTAATGGAGAAAAAATCGGTGCTACTTGGAATTGGCAGGCCAAACGAGCATACCCAGTTTCAAAATCCTTGTTAAAAAAGGGAACCAATATTATTACGATCAAACATTTCGATGGCGGTGGTGGATCGAATGTTTCAGGTCCGCTTACTTTGGAATCTAAAAAAGGAAAAAAGATAAATTTAGAAGGGGAGTGGTCAGGACTTTTTTATGGAGATCTAACTAGTGGTTCTCTGTTAGTTTATGGATTGGATCAACAAGAAAAATTAAAGGATCGTCCCATAGTTGCTTTCAGTGATCCCAATGGTTTGCCATCGTCATTATACAATGCTATGATACATCCGATGGTCCCTTATCAACTGGCTGGAGCAATTTGGTATCAAGGAGAATCCAACGTCGGTCGAGACCAGGAATATGAGTCCTTGTTTCCCGCAATGATTGAAGATTGGCGGGAAAATTGGGAAGAAGAATTTCCTTTTTACTTTGTGCAAATTGCACCGTTTCATTATGGGGATCAATTCTCTCCAGCATTGCGAGATGCGCAGCGTAAAAGTCTCCGTACACCCGCAACAGGTATGGCCATCACGATGGATATCGGAGATTCTCTGAGTATTCATCCTGGGAATAAACAAGCGGTTGGAGACCGATTGGCTCGACTAGCTTTGGTGAATGATTATAATAAAAAAATGGTCGCTTCTGGCCCTTTGTTTAAAGATGCAAAAATTGATGAGAATCAAATTATCCTGAGTTTTGATCATACAGCGGACGGTTTAGAACTAAGCGGAAAAGGAGGGTTTGAAATCGCTGGAGCAGATAAAAAATTCGTACCCGCCGAAGCGAAAGTGATCAATCGATATTTATCCGTGAGTGCTTCTCAGGTCAGTAATCCTTTATATGTTCGATATGGATGGCGAGATTATTTTTCGGCTACTTTGTTTAATTCGGAAGGATTACCAGCTTCTTCGTTTTCTACAGAGGAGTAGTGAATTTAGATTTTGTTCCTATTTAACTGATAATCAAATCTTTATACTGATTTTGTCTTTTCAAAAAGCGTAGTAGTTTTCCTTTGGCTGGTTTTTATTTTTTATAAAAGACAGTATTGCTGTCATTATTGATAAATTTACTGTAATTTGCAATAGTTTTCTTGAACATCCTTTGATTTTATTCGTTAGAGTGTCGGAAAATCATTTTACAAATTGAGACAGTAATTTAGAAAACGAGTAAATCAGCGATTGAAATAGATGAAGACTTTACCGATTAAACGATTTTGGAATTTATTAAAACAGTATAAATCTGAGATTCGGCAAATATATATTTATGCCGTTTTTATTGGAGTGGTAAACCTGACTTTACCGCTGGGTATTCAGGCCATTATCAATTATATTCAGACGGGAGAAATTACTTCTTCTTGGGTGGTGTTGGTCGGGTTTGTATTATTCGGAATTGCTATAACAGGAACATTACAAGTAGTACAATTACGAATTGTAGAGAATATCCAACAAGATCTTTTTGCCCGTTCTGCTTTTGAGTTTGCGTATCGGATTCCAAAGATTACGTTCTTTCAACTAGATAAGATTCATGCTCCTGAATTGGCCAATCGTTTTTTTGATACCTTGACGATTCAGAAAGGATTACCTAAAATTTTGATCGACTTTTCTTTAGCAATTTTCCAAATCATTTTTGGTTTAACACTCTTGACTATTTATAGTCCTTACTTTATCATCTTAGGTTTTTCTTTAGTAGTGATTTTATTTTTGATCTTTAAGATTACGGGCCCGAAAGGACTCGCTACCAGTTTAAAAGAAAGTAAATATAAATATAGCTTAGCGCACTGGTTGGAAGAAATTGCTCGGGTGAATCGAAGTTTTAAATTGAATGGTTATAGCAAATTCCATTTAGAAAAAACAGATGATATTGTTGTCGGATACTTGGCTGCTAGAGAAAAGCATTTTCAAGTATTAATCAATCAATTCAGGTTGTTTATTGGTTTTAAAGTATTTCTGGCTGCTGGACTTTTGATTTTAGGAGGTGTATTGGTGTTTAATGAGTCCATGAATTTAGGACAGTTTGTAGCCGCAGAGATTGTGATTATTTTAATTATTAATTCAGTAGAAAAAGTATTAAGAATTATCGATACAATTTATGATGTTTTAACGGCGCTTGAAAAAATTGGATATGTTACAGATCTTAAATTAGATAAAAATAATGGAACTGCTCAGCTGGAAGACAAGCCCGGAGTAAGTGTTCGAGCGGTAGATGTTCAATTTAGTTTTCCAGATGAAAAGAGAAGCATTTTTGATGGTCTTTCTTTTGAAATTCCTGAAAAAGCGAAGATCGCTATAAAGGGAAAGTCGGGGAGTGGTAAGACCCTTTTGCTACAAATTATGGCTGGAATCCATCAGATTGAAGACGGAGAGATTTATATTGATGAAATTCCTTTGGTGAACTATAATCGAGATAATTTATACTCAAACATCGGAATTGCTTTTCCAACTAATCAATTGTTTGAAGGAACTTTCCGAGAGAATATTTTAATGGGACGTGATATTTCTGAAAGGAATTTAAGAGATATAATTAATGTGCTATCCTTGAATAATTATTTTGTCTCACAACCTCAAGGTATCGATAGCTTTGTGGATAGTGGAGGAAGGCGACTTCCGCGAAGTATTATTCAAAAGCTTTTGATTGCTCGAATTTTGGTTGCTCAGCCCAAGTTATTATTATTAGAAGATCCTTTACACTTTGTGGAGGAGGAAACTAAAAAATCCATTATAGATTATATCATGAGTCCCGAAAGAGAATGGACGGTCGTGGTCGTGGCAGACTACTATTATTGGAGAGAGAAGACCACGGATACCATCAATTTGACACCACCATTAATCTAAGTTATGCTGAATATTTCTGAGAATAGTATCAATTCATATATCAGTCTAAGTGATTTTAAATCTTTTGGCCTTCTACGTAAATCAAGGATCAAAAGGTTGTCGCTATTTTTGTTTCTAGGTTTATTCCTAGGAGTGGTTATTGCGATGTTTTTACCTTGGACACAAAATATCCAAGCAAAAGGTTATGTCACAACTTTACTTCCAGAGCAACGCCCCCAAGCGATACAATCTGTCATTTCTGGTCGACTTGAAAACTGGTTTGTTCGAGAAGGAGATTTTGTCAATGAAGGAGATACCATTGTTCATATATCTGAGGTCAAAAGCGAATACTTTGATCCAGATTTGATCGCTCGAACGAATGAACAGGTAAATGCTAAAAGTCAAAGTATCGCTTCTTATGATGCAAAGGTTAAGGCGTTAGAAAACCAATACAAAGCCCTCGAACAATCCTTGCTTTTAAAAATGGAGCAAACAAGAAATAAAATAATTCAAGGCCGTAACAAAATAAGCACCGATAGTATAGATTTAGTGGCCTATAAACTGAATTTAGAAATTGCAGAAAATCAGATGAAGCGTACGCAGCAATTATTCGATAAAGGATTGAAATCTCTGTCTGAGTTCCAGGAAAAGGAATTAAAGCTCCAACAAACCAAAGCAAAAGTAAACGTTCAGGAGAATAAATTATTAAACCAAAAGAATAGGTTGGCCAATTCGATTATTGAATTAACAGCCATTGAGAATGATTATGCTGATAAACTATCTAAATCTCAATCAGACCAACAATCTGCGCTTTCTGCAAAATTAGAATCCATGGCTGCCACTTCTAAATTGCAAAATCAATTAAGCAATTATAATCAACGGCAACAGTTCTATTTTATTACTGCTCCTCAATCAGGTTATATTACAAAAGCAATAAAAAAAGGTATCGGAGAAATTGTTAAAGAAGGAACCGATATTGTAACCATTATGCCGGATGTCTACGATTTAGCGGTGGAAATGTACCTTCCGCCACAAGACTTACCGCTCATCCGTCCAGGAGATGAAGTGCGGCTTCGCTTCGACGGTTGGCCTGCCATTGTCATTAGTGGATGGCCGGAAGCTTCTACTGGAATTTTCTCTGGTAATATTGTCGCGATTGATCGATTCATTAGTGAAAATGGTTATTATCGTATTCTAATTAGTCCTGATGACATAGAGAAGAAATGGCCTAAAATTTTGAGAGTGGGAACTGGAACCAATGCCTTTATTTTATTGAGCAATGTACCGATCTGGTATGAGGTATGGCGACAATTAAATGGTTTTCCTGCTGATTTTTATAAAAATGATGAAAGTGAAAAAGAAAAAATTAAACGTAAAGCACCCGCAAAATCCATTAAATAATATGAAATTCTATTCTAGAAAATTAATTAAACCTGAAAACCTTAATGCTAGAAATACGCTATTTGGAGGAGCATTGTTGAGGTGGATCGACGAAGAGGCGGGTATCTATGCCATGACGAAATTGGATTCCAAAAATGTGGTAACCAAATATATTTCGGAGATAAATTTTGTAAGTTCTGCTGAACAAGGTGATGTGATTGAAATTGGGTTGGGTTTTAAAAAGGTAGGTCGAACCTCGATTAGTTTTTCTTGTGAGGTACGAAATGTCTTTACAAAACAAACCATCATTAAAATCGAGAATATTGTTTTTGTTTTAGTTGATGAAAACGGAAATTCAAAACCACACGGAAAAACAATGGATGACTTTATAAAACTAAAATCCTGAAAAAATGCTGGGATTAATTAAGAAGCGATTCATTATTGTCAGTGTTTTTCTTTGCTATATTTCATTTTGTCAAGCGCAGGTTGATTCGACCATTCTTTCCTACGAAGAATATTTGATTAATATACTCAACTATCATCCGGTTGCTAAGCAAGCAAACTTAAAGATAGCGTTAGCGGATTTGAATTGGTTGTCTGCCAAAGGAAACCTAGATCCAACCCTTGATGCTGATTGGAATCAAAAAAGTTTTGATGACAAACGCTATTACCGAATATTCAGTAATCGATTGCGAGTTCCAACAAAGTATGGAATAGACCTAGTGGCTGGTTATGAGAATACGCAAGGTGTATTTTTAAATCCAGAAAATAAGACAGATGAATTTGGATTGTGGAACATTGGTCTCGAAATCAATGTCTTGCAGGGACTATTGGTCAATGAAAGACAAACTGCACTTAAGCAGGCTAGAGTGATGCAAGATATGGCCATCAATCAACAGCAGATCATCCTTAATGAATTGCTTTACAAAGCTTCGATTGCTTACTTGGAATGGCAGCAATTTTTTTATGTACAAAGTGTTTTGTTAGAAAACGAGCGTTTAGCAAATCAGTATTTTGATAATACAAAGGAAACTTTTTTTGGTGGTGAAAAAACGGCAATGGATACTTTGGAAGCCTTTATCTTATGGCAAGATGCTATTTCATTTACTAATTATAATAAGCTAGAATTACAAAATGCTCAACAAAATTTAGAGAATTTTTTGTGGTTTAATGAAGCGCCACTCGAATTAGAATTTTTGACAAAACCAGAGGATTATCAACGCGAAATTTTTACCGTAACCGATGTGCGAAATGTACAAGAGCTCGCTAATACGAATCCCTTAATTCTAGAAAAGATTAATAAACAATCGCTCTATGAATTAGAGTTGAGATTGAAAAAGGAAAAATTAAAACCTAAGTTAAAAGCTAAATTGAATCCATTGTTGGCGACCAATAATAACCTGTTACCAACCTATGAAGCCTCTGATTATAAATTAGGATTCGAGTTTTCTATGCCCTTGTTTTTACGATCAGAAAGAGCCGATGTAAAAATGGGTGAAATCAAAATACAAAATGGTGTTTTAGATATTCAAAACAAGCAAAACGAATTACTGAATAAAATTGAAAGTAATTTATTGCAACAAAATATTCTAAGAGATCAAGTTAATTTGGTGGAACGGAATGTACAAGGATACAAACAGTTGCTTGATGGTGAAAACGAAAAATTTCGATTCGGTGAAAGCTCGGTTTTTTTATTAAATAAAAGACAAGAAAAATACATCAATGGTCGAATAAAATTGATTGAATTAAACTTAAAACTGAATACTGTTTTATTGAAATATCTTTATTTTATCAATGATTTAGTTAGATAAAAATCGCATACAATAACTTAATTATTTCAAACGTTCTATCCACATCAATATCTCTTTTTCTAGAGAACTTGCTTTGATCAAACACGTTAATAAAATATTTTTAAACAAGGAAGTTCTGCTATAATTATCAGCAGAATTTTCTTTGTCCTTATTAACGTTGTAAAATCTAAAGCATGAAATTCACTAAAATTCTTATTGGACTATTTGTCCTCTGCCTGTTCGGTTGTTCTAAAGACGAAGAAACGACCATAGACTGCATTCCCGTTAATGCACAAACCGGCGTGATCGCCTTTTATCCATTTAATGGTGGTAGTCTTCTGGATGAGTCTGGTGCCTCGAATGGGTTAACCAATTCCACTGCTGCCACTAGTACAACCGACCGAAATGGGAACGCCAATTGTGCCTATCTTTTTGATGCTACCCAGCCAACAGAACAATTTTTAACAACTACCACTACTACTATCTTAGATGGATTAGATGCTTTTTCTGTTTCCCTTTGGTATCAACCTTTGAATAATACTAGAGATGGAGGAAATTTTGAAGTCTTAGTCAGTCGAGGAGATGGGACAAGTTGTCCAAATCGAAATGGAGAATGGTCGGTTAGCTTGTACGATTGTAGAAGAGCCGTTTTTGGGCATAATAATAGTGCTTGGGCGAACCCAGTTACGACTCCTTTTACGGATTGTCAAGCGGAGGTTAACACGTTGACTGATCAGTGGCATCATGTCGTGGCAGTAAAAGATAATGATACTTATCAGATTTATTTTAATGGCGTACTTGATGAAACGAAGAGTGGAGATGCAGGTTGTAATAATTTGCAATTAGCACAGGACATTGGTGACCTTTTTATTGGAAAAAGATATTCTGGAAAAATAGATGATATCATTATTTATGATGAAGCTTTAACCGCGACACAAGTAAATCTTTTATACGAAATGGAACCTTGTTGCGAATAATTTTTTTATAAAAATTAAAAGTCCATTTTATCTTCGTCTAGATAAAATGGACTTTTTTTATGCTAAATATTTTCATTACATTTGATTCAATTCAGTTCGTAAAAAAAACAATTATGAAAAAAATATCTAGAAGGTCGTTTAATCAATCTTTATTAAAAGGAGTAGGAGTTGCTTCTATTGCTTCTACCATACCTGTTTCTTGTGCAGCCGGAGCAGCCATGTCAGATGTTAAAAAATTAGGAGTTGCCTTGGTCGGTCTTGGATCTTATAG
>CALGJS010000057.1 GCA_937927835.1 uncultured Saprospiraceae bacterium
TATACTTGGACTTTTGATGATGGTTGTGGAAATGTTACGGCTATTTCTCAAGTTATCCAAGTGGTAGATACCGCACCAATTATGATTACAAGCTCTCCACCAGATCAAGTAGTTGATTGTCAAGTAAACGTTGTTCCGCAAGAGCATTTGGTAGAAGCAATGGCTCCTTGTGGCAATCCACCGACGATTACTTCTTCGATTTCTGCTCCAATCGGAGTAGCAGGATGTAATGGAACTCGCTATATTATTACTTATACAGTAGCTGATGATTGTGGTAGAGTAGAGACTACGACTCAGACTTATACTATCCAAAATGAAGGACCAGAGATTCTTTGTGGTAATGAAATTTGTTACTTGCCATGTAGTGTAAGTGGAGATGAAGTTTTAGCAACTTTCAATGAGTTTGCGGATAGAGCAGTAATAGTAGATGCTTGTGAGGAATCGGTATACACCGTAACAAATAACTTTAATCCAAACTCTTTGGGTGAATGTGGAGAGGTTACTGTGGTTACTTTCACTGCAACGGATGCTTGTGGTCGAACTGGTACTTGTACCGTTCCTGTAATTGTAGTAGATGATGTTGCACCATCCGTAACTGGAACCGTAACTCCTGCAATTCGGGAATGTGATGACCTTACGGGACTACAGTATATTAGCTGGATCAACAATACAATTGCTAGTCTAAATGCAACGGATGTTTGTGGTGACGTTAGCGTTAGCTACGAACCATTAATGCCAAATACTACGTTCGAAGATGGATTCCCATATGCAAGAACGGAGGTTACGTTTACCTTCTCTGATGAATGTGGTAATGACTTAGTGGTACCGGGATTATTTAAATTGAAAAATAATTTCCCACCAACCTTCATTGGCGAATTGGAAGACAAGATGATTACATGTCCTGCAGTTCCTGAATTTGATACACCTGTATTCGTTCACGGATGTGGAGGCGCTACACTAACCTCTAATGATGAAACAAGTGGTGGTAGTTGCCCAGGTGGTTACACTGTAACAAGAACGTGGACCGTAACAGATGGTACCGGTGCTGCTTCAACGATTCAGCAAACCATTTTTGTAATGGGTAGCAATACGCAGATGTCAACCGTAGCCGGTTTGATTATTACAGAAATGGACGAGCCAGTAGAAGATGTATCGGTAGCCTTAAATTATAGCGGAACTAATTTCGCGCAGGAAGAAATGACTGCGGAAGATGGACTGTATAATTTTGCTACACCAATGAATAACAATTATGAAGTTCAGCCAAACCGTAACGATGATCCGTTAAACGGAGTGACTACTTTTGATTTGATTTTATTGGGACAACATATTCTGGATATTAATTCATTGAACTCTCCTTATCAGCTGATAGCAGCGGATATTAATAAGTCTGGTACTATCTCCTCTTCAGATATGATTGGCTTACGTCGATTGATCTTACATATTGACGAAGAATTTGCTAATAACACTTCTTGGAGATTTGTGGATGCAGCGTATGAATTTACTAATACGAATCCTTTTGCAGAGACATTCCCTGAGACTTCTATGATCAATGATCTAGGAGGAGCGTTGGCGTCTGATTTTATCGCCGTTAAGATTGGTGATTTAAATAATTCAGCGCAGCCGAATCAATTAGTTAGTGGTGATACACGCTCTAAAGATGCAGATCTAGTATTCCAGTTGGAAGACCAATTGGTAGAGGCTGGTGAGACTTTTAGTGTAGCTTTTGATGCCACTGAGTTTGAACAAATTTTAGGTTACCAATTTACTTTGAAATACAACGCCGATCAGGTAGTATTTGAAGATATGGAAGCTAAAGAATTGCGTTCATTGAATGCGGATAACTTTGGAGTTAAAGCCGAAGAAGGAGTCATCACAACCAGTTGGAATCGCGAAAATCCGTTAAGCCTTACGAAAGGATCAACAACCTTTATGTTGACTTTTACGGCTATGGAGCGGGTTAGAATTAGCGATGTCATTGGCTTGTATGATGCCTATACACCAGCAGAAGCTTATAATGCTTCGAACGATTTAATGGATGTTCAATTACGTTTTGGAGAAGTTGCTGCGGATGAAAAATCTGTCTTTAAGTTATTCCAAAATCAACCGAATCCATTCCGTACAGAAACTAAGATTGGTTTCCAATTGCCGGAAACGGGTACAGCTACTTTAGTCATTTATGATGTAGCGGGTAAAGTACTAAGAACATCGACAAGAGAGTACCCAGCAGGATATAATGAAGAAGTGATCGAACAGTCTGAATTAAATGCCACAGGTATTTTATTCTATCGATTGGAAACGGATCATGGCGTTGCTACTAAGAAGATGATTCTTAAATAGACGTTAGAATTTGATAGAATATCTAAGATGAGAAAAGCCATTGATTGTTTAATCAATCAATGGCTTTCTTTTCGGAAGAATTAATCTAACTGTTGAAATAACAGTAGGGTTATTATTTGTGTAGGCCTCTTTTCCTTCGGGAGAAGGGGCTTTTTTTAAAAATCAATTCGAGTAGCGTTAGTTGCCACGGTGATTGGCTCCATGATCATTACATTTTGACTTGCTAATTTTTGACGCTTACCTTTATAAGTTACATACAATTCTAATTTATAGTTGCCAGGTCGATCATAGATATGAGAATCTGTTCGTTGGTTGAGTACTCGACGGACACCATCTCCAAAGTCCAATAGGTATTCCGCATTTTGGTAAAAATTTTCTACTTCAAAAAGAACAGGTGTATGGGCTTCAAGTGGTCCACCAACGTGAAGTTGTTCGCCTATTATCGCTTCTTTTTCAATAGATTCATCTACTAAGATTTTTTTGGTATCAGAAGTACGATTATCACCAATAGCGTTTTCATAAATAGAAGTACCAGCTATTTCATCCTTTTTGTATCTCATATTCTCAAGGATATATAACAGTCCTGTAATACCAAATATCAGGATTGTCCAGATGAGTAACCTGTCAGCAAATTTTTGACTGGTTTTATTTTTTGATTGTTGAAGTTTCTTATGCTCTCTTTTTAAGTCTGTCATGGGTGGATTTAATAGTGTTGTGTGTGTTGAAATAGAACAAAAATTAAGCCATATACTTAATTTTTAGATGTATCTACAAGCGTAAATAAACTAGACGAAAGAACAAGGATTGCACTTATTCATTTAGTTATTAAACAATAATGTATTGGGGCTAAAATTTCATGGTTTATCCTTCTTGTCAGAAGAATAATGAGATAGTGGAGTAATGCAATATGTATATTTTTTTACATATATGCAAAATAAATTAAAAATAAATTAAAATATTCTGCTTTAGGCTAAATTACTTGATGTTCAACTTTTATTATTTTAGGGCTAATGTAGGGGTAGTTGTTTCGCTAGGAAGAAGGAGCCATAGATTGCCATAATGATGTAAGCGACCTGCTTGTCTTCGGCCTTCATAGCCAATTCCAGTATAAAGGTCAACATGGCCAGGCCCTTTGATTGCTCCACCAATATCTTGTGCTACTACCAAACGGTATTCGTGAGAAATGACTCTATTTTTGTCATTAATTATTGGAATACTAGCTAAAAGAATACTTCCCATTGGAATGTAACGAGTATCTACAGCGATAGAGTGTAACTTGGTTAACGGCACCAATCCTGCTCCTTTGGGATTTGAATCAACTGGTTTGAAGAAAACATAAGAAGGATTACTAAATAAGATTTCGTGTGCTTTTTCTGGATTTTCGTGCAAATACTTTTTGATAAATTGAAGCGAAACATGCTGGGGTGTAGTTAATCCTTTTTTAAGCATATATTTTCCAATGCTAGCATAAGATTTTCTATTAGAACCAGTAAAAGCAAAAAGCTCTTGTCGGCCATTTTCGTATTCTACAATTCCAGAGCCCTGTACCTGCATGATATAAATATCGATCAGACTTTTAGCGTAAGCTAGTTCTAAGTTTCTACCTTTTAATACCAAGTCTCCATCAATTTCTTTTCGAGTTGGAAGGTCTCCTTGCCAGTCTTGAGGGAAAGTATAAATAGGATAAGGGAACGCTTTAGATTTAATACTACTAACAGGAAGCACAGGAGTATAATAACCAGTGAAGTGAACATTACCCAGTTGATCTTCCCCATGTATTTTATGAGCATCTAATTGATGGATCAACTCGGCAAGGTCTCCATCCTTAGCATTCAGCAAAATATCAGCAGTTTTCTGCAGCTTTTCGTTAGTAACAACTACGTTGCCTACTTTTTGGGAAGTCTTCCGCTTTTTGTATTTAAGTAATTTTTTTTGCTGCTCTAAGGCAGTTAATACCGGGTCGGTTATTTCTGGAAAGTGAGCAGCACTTATTGCTTGTAGAGTGTATAGCTCGCTTTGTAATGGAGCGGTTTGTTTTTTACCATTGGAAGCAAAATCATGATCGACATGAAAAGGGGATACCTTATCCATTTCACTTTGAGAAGAGAGATCTTTTTCCATTGGAGGCTGGTAACAGCTATTAGCTATTACACCTGCTAGTGATAGCAGAGATAAAATAATCTTGTTCATGGGTAAAATGCTTTCTAAAATCGTTCTTGGGCTTTCGAGTTTCTCGGTAGTTACAGTGTGTTTTTTGGGTATCTCCCAAAAGGCGGCGCAAAGATAGGTCATTTTATTAGATAAGTCAATAATATGATCTTTGTTCAACTCTCTAAACGTAAATCGCTACAAAATGTTCTACCTTAAATAGGGTAATTCTCCATTTTGTTGATAATCTATGGCTTTTTTGACCACTTTTCTTATGGTAATATTTCGGTTTTGTATAATAATTAACTAAATTTACTTTTATTAGGAATTAGCCCTTCAACGACAGTTTTAAGTAAAAAAATCTACTTTCCCCAAAAAAGCTGCCTTTAATTTTTCTCTTTTCTTCCATTGTAATGACAGAATAGAATATTTCAACCCGAAATATTACTTAACTATATTTTCTTTTATAGAAACAAAAAAGAACATGAATTTACCTTACTTACGATCTTTAACCTTACTATTAATTAGCGCTTTTATCTTCTTTTTAGGATCTAAAACCCAAGCTCAACCTGTAGGTTTTGCGGATGTAGCTTATACTACCGACTTTTCGATGGCCGTGGGAATGACCTTTGATGATAATGGACGAATGTACGTCTGGGAGCGAAATGGAAAAGTCTGGATCGTCGAAGATGGTATTAAATCATCCCAACCACTTATTGATATCAGTGACGAAGTTGGAGGGTGGCGTGATTTCGGTCTCTTGGGATTTGCACTTGATCCTGATTTTTTGTCGAATGGTTATATCTATTTATGTTATGTAGTAGATCGACATCATCTACTATACGCAGGAACGGCTAACTATAATCCCAATACAAATGAATACTTCGCTGCTACCATCGGACGAGTTACTCGTTATCAAGCTCAAGCAAATAATAATTTTAATACGGTTAATAATAATTCCCGACAGGTCCTAGTTGGTGCAACACCTAATACTGGACCACCGATTTTGCATCAATCTCATGGTACTGGTTCTTTGGTATTTGGAACTGATGGAACACTACTAGCTAGTTTTGGTGATGGAGCTAGCTATTCTTCGGTCGATGAAGGTTCGGCGTCCGAAACTTATTGGCAGCAAGGATTAGATGATGGAATCATTACTCCAGCAGAGAATGTAGGAGCATATCGTTGTCAGCAATTGAGCTCCTTAAGTGGAAAAATTATTCGAATTGATCCAGCAACTGGAAATGGACTGCCAAGTAATCCTTACTATCAATCTGGTAACCCAGGTTCAAACCAATCTAAGATTTGGGCAACGGGTGTACGGAATCCTTGCCGGATGAATCTACAACCTGAAACCGGAAGTCATAATCCAGTGGATGGTGATCCTGGTGTTTTATTTTTTGGAGATGTAGGATGGGGAAATAGAGAAGAACTAAATATCGTGGATGCACCAGGACAGAATTTTGGGTGGCCAAAATTTGAGGGAATGACCAATCAGCCGGGCTATAATAACAATAATTTTGCCCCTTCAACTCACGAACGTCCAAAATTAGATTGGCGTAATTCTACTCCTAGAGGGTTGGTCAATGGATCGATCGTTAACGTTGGTTCCAGTCAATTACCTGGACCAAGTTTTCAAGGAAATTGTTCTATCGGAGGTACTTGGTATATTGGGAATGATTTTCCTGCTAATTACCAGAATTCCTATTTTCATGCTGATTATGGTGGTAACTGGATTAAGCAAATAAAGTTTGATGGGAATAATAATCCGATTAGTGTTAGTAATTTTCTCGAAGGGGCACAAGGTATCGTTTTCGTTGGAACCTCACCGATTGATGGTGGACTATATTATCTGGCAGGTGCTGCTGGAAATAATAACCCAAATATGAATACGGTTCGTAAGATTTCTTTCACAGGAGGAAATCTACCTCCTGTTGCGGTAGCTACTTCGGATGTACTTTATGGAACAGGACCATTAACGGTTCAGTTTTTTGGAGATCAAAGCTATGACCCTGACAATGATAACTTAACGTATACTTGGGATTTTGGAGATGGTTCTCCCAATAGTACAGCAGCAAACCCCAGTCATATTTTTACCACCACGACTACAGGGCCTGTATCCTTTAATGTACGATTAACAGTCCGAGATAATGGTAATCTTACTTCTCAAAAGATTATCCCCATTTCATTAAATAATACACCTCCTAATATCGTATCTGTAAGTATTGATAATATCAATACTTTTTCTGCAACGAGTCCAACGATTCTTAATTTGAGTGCAGTAGTGACTGATGCCGAACATAGTGTCAATAATTTGGTATATACGTGGGTAACGGAACTACATCACAATAATCATTTTCACCCAGAACCAGGTGATAATAATAAAATAACCACGACACAGTTGTCGCCAGTTGGTTGTGATGGTTCAACTTATTTTTATAGAATAAAACTATTCGTTACCGATCCAAGAGGCTTAACGGATACCTACCAAAAAGATATTTTTCCTAATTGTTCTGGTACCAATCAGACGATAAGTTTTAATAATATTTCTGATAAATTAACGACCAGTAGTGATTTCAATTTAGTTGCAAGCGCCAGTTCTGGTTTGCCAGTTATTTTACATGTCATCAGTGGTCCCGCTACGATTTCTGGAAATATGATATCATTAACGGGACAGCCAGGAGAAGTGGTCGTAAGAGCCATCCAAAATGGGAATAATACGTACCGTCCTGCCATTCCTGTTGAGCGAATATTTAATGTTTCTAAAATCGGTGGTGGTACCGGAATTACAGGGACTTATTTTAATAATGCAAACTTAACGAGTCCCGTATTAACGCGTGTTGATCCAGTAATTGATTTTAATTGGGGATCGGGAAGTCCCGCTGCAGGGATTTCTGCGGAGACGTATTCTGTGCGTTGGGAAGGAGAAATTCTCCCAGAGTTTAGTCAGAATTATACCTTCCGAACGACCACCGATGATGGTGTTCGTCTTTGGGTCAATGATCAACAAATCATTAATCAATGGGTTAACCAGGGAGCTACGCCTCATACAGGAACGATTAATCTTACCGCAAATAATAAGGTGAATATTAGAATGGAATACTACGAAGCAACGGGTGCTGCTTCTGCTAAATTAGAATGGCGTAGTAGCAGTCAACCCTGGGAAGTAATTCCTCAGAATTTATTATTTCCAATATCGGTGGATAATACGAATCCTACCGTTACGCTTAGTACTTCCAGTAATAATGTCACGGGGCCTTATGTTATTAATACCGCATTTAGTGAAGCAGTTTCAGGGCTGACCCTAAACGATTTTAACGTAACAAATGCTACGCTAAGTGGTCTTTCAGGGGCTGGTCAAAATTATAGTTTTACGGTTAATCCAACTAGTCCGGGAACTGTTTCTGTTCGATTGCCTGCTAACCGAACCACGGATGGAGCAGGAAATGGGAATTTAATTTCTAATAATTTAGTAGTCAATTATTCAGAAAGTACTGGGTGTAATAATCCTACCAACCTAGCACTTAATCAACCGGCTACGCAATCCAGTAATTATAATGGAGGAGGTGCTACGGCTGATTTAGCCGTAGATGGAAATACCAGTGGAAATTGGTGGTCTTCATTTTCTGTATCAAGTACCGGCTGGCAATCAGAGCCTTGGTGGGAAGTTGATTTAGGAGGGGTAAAAAATATTACAGATATTGATGTTTATAATCGTACCGATTGTTGTGCAGATCAATTATCTAATTATTATATTTTTGTTTCTGATGTTCCTTTTTCATCTACTACCATCAGTGGTAGTTTAGGACAACCTGGTGTTGGCGATTATTTACAAACTGCAGTAGCAGGATCTCCTTCGACCGTAGCAATAAATAGAAGTGGAAGATATGTAAGATTGCACAAAAATGGCGCAGGATTTATGGCGCTAGCAGAGGTAGAAGTAAATGGGTGTGATGGAGGAGGACCCGGTGATACGACTCCGCCTGATGTAACCTTAACGACAACATCTAATACCGTAAATGGTCCATTTACGGTAAACGCTGTTTTTACAGAAGCAGTTATTGGTTTATCTTTATCTGATTTTTCCGTAGCAAACGGAACTAGATCCGGACTCAGTGGATCAGGTAGTAATTATAGTTTTACTATTTCACCAGTATCCGCTGGATCCGTAACCATTCAGTTACCTATTAACCGGGTAACCGATGCAGCAGGAAATGGAAATACTATTTCTAATACCTTAAATGTAAATTATACTGTTTCTAATAATTGTAATAATATAACCAACGCTGGAGCAATCAGTGGAAATCAATCTGTCTGTGATGCTTACGATCCTTCTAATATTGGAAATCAAACCAGTCCTTCTGGAGGAAGTGGTGCGATTACTTATCGTTGGCAACGATCAACTGCTTCCCCTACTGGTCCTTGGACGGTGATTAGTGGTGCAAATGGAATCAACTATAATCCGGGAACTATTTCCCAAACAACTTGGTATCGAAGAGGAGCAAGAAGGGAGAATTGTACCCCTTTCCGATTTACAGCTGCAGTAGAAAAAGAGGTGAGAGACTGTAGTGGGCCGACTAATTATTGCACCGCACAAGGCCAACAACCTTGGATTGAATGGATTAGTAATGTTACAATTGGTTCTATTAATAATAATTCTGTAAAAGATCTTTATGGAGATTACACCAGTCTCAGTACCAATGTTGCGCGTGGCGCGACAGTACCGTTATCACTCAGTCATCGTTTTAGTTGGTTAACCTTTGATGAATACATTCGTGTTTGGGTAGATTGGAATCAGGACGGTGATTTTGCCGATAGTGGAGAAACGGAAATATCTAGAATTAGCACTGCTCCTCCACAAGGAACCTTATTAGTAAATGTGAATATGAACGTAACTGTTCCAGCAGGCGCATCCTTAGGAAATACCCGAATGCGGATTGCTATGCAACGAGGAGCGTATGCTGGGCCTTGTGAGACTTTCCAATATGGAGAGGTAGAAGATTATACGTTGAATGTGACGGGCAGCTCCGGACCACAAGATCAAACCATTAGTTTTGCTTCTTTAATGGCTCGGGCCGGAACGAATCCACCGTTTACGCTTTCAGCGACGGCTACCTCTGGATTACCTGTGAGTTTTACCAGGGTGTCCGGACCTGCTACTATATCCGGGAACACAGTGACGCTAACTGGGAACGAAGGGACGGTAACGATCCGAGCCAATCAAGCCGGTAATGCTAACTGGAATCCAGCACCAGCAGTAACCCGATCTTTTGAAGTAGTGACTGGAAATCAAATACCACGCATTGTAATCAATAGCCCAACTCAAAATCAAAGTATTGATGGATCTGAAGTAACGGTAAATTATACCGTGTCTGGCGATTTAGCCTTATTTAATTCAGATCATTTACTATTGACACTTGATAATGGAACACCAGTAGATATTCATAATTTAACGGGAACTTATACCTTTACAAATGTACCTTCTGGTAATCACACGGTCCAAGCACAAGTGGCAGAAGAGACCAGCCATACGCCGCTAGCTCATCCTGAAGCAACCGATATTGTCAGTTTTTCTACTAGTTCAAATCAACAAAATCAAACCATTAACTTCCCTCCTCTGGCAGACAAGCAAGTAACGGATGGACCATTTACGATTTCAGCAACTGCTACTTCAGGCTTACCAGTAACCTTTACGGTGACTGCCGGACCTGCAACGGTGAATGGGAATACCATTACGCTAAATGGAGTTGCCGGAGCCGTAACGGTACGGGCAACCCAACCTGGTAATGGAAATTGGAATGCTGCCCCACCGGTTTTTCAGAGCTTCACAGTTAGTGGAGGAAATACACCTACTTATTGTGCCTCTTTGGGTAATGCTCCTTGGCAATCATGGATGAGTAATGTTAGTTTTGGAAATTTAAATAATGATAGTAATAAAGAACGTTATGGAGATTTTACCAATCAGAGTGCGACATTAAGTCGTGGTTCGTCTACAGCTATGAGTCTACAACCAACTTTTAGTTATTTTCATTGGGATATGTATTTTAGAGTATGGATAGATTATAATCAAGATGGAGATTTTGGAGATACAGGAGAACAAGTTCTTTCGAGAATTGCCACAGCTGGTACGCCTGGTTCGATTATCCCTCCGGCAGTTGGTAATATTACTATTCCAAATTCGGCACTTACGGGAAGCACTCGGATGAGAGTGAGTATGCAGCGAGGTAGTTATGCGGGACCTTGTGAGACTTTTGATTTTGGAGAAGTAGAAGATTATACAATTAATATTACCAGTGGTGGAAACGGATTGATCGTTGATGCGGATGCAGCTATCTTATTTCTATCTACGGTACGGTTAAATACTGGTATTCAGTTAAATTGGGTAACCAATACGGAGAATGAGAATGAATATTTTGAGATTGAGAGATCTGCCGATGGAGTAGATTTTGAAATTTTAAAAACAGTGAATAGTTCTAGTGAAACGACCATTGCCACTTATTATCAAGCATTAGATGATCAACCATTGCCAGGTATTAATTATTACCGAATTAAACAGTACGATGTGGATGGAGATTTTAAATATTCTGGAGTAGAAATGATCATGTATGATATTGATAATGAACGATTTAAGATATTTCCAAATCCTGCGACCAATGAAATTTATGTAAATATGAAAGCCGATGCTGGAGCGTCAGCCGTAATAAAAATCTATAATGCCAAAGGTCAGCAGATGCTGGAACAAATTATTGGCACTATTCCAACTGGTCCTTTCCGAATTGATTTAGGAAATTATACGAATGGAATCTATACCATTACAGTGAAAGTAGGAGATTTTAGAGTGAAATCAGCTAAGATGATTATTAGTCGAGATTACTAAGAAATTAGGGAGACAGCTATTTATAAAGAACAACTGCTAAACGAAAGGAGGGCAATCTTTCCTCCTTTTGTTATTTAGGCACAATTGCTGCTTATATTTCTGTTGAGAAACAGAAAAAAAATGGTTGAATTAATTCCGAAAGAACTAAGTACGGTATCCAGTACATTTAAAAAAGTATGGCTAAGTTACTCTGAAGAGAATCTTCTAACGATTTCCGTATACACGCTTTCGGCCTTTTTGATCATTAATATGATTTATAGCGGAATACTCGGCAGTATACCATTAATGTATTTTTCTTTTGGACTTATTCTATTGGAGGTATTGTGTTATTTCGTTTATAAAAAAACGAATAATTCTAATGCAATCAATACATTTTTAGTAGGAAGTAGTCTCGCATTTAGTGCTTACTCAATTCTATATGGAGGAGAGGCGATGACCTTTACCTTTTTGATCAATGTTCTTTTGATCAACTGTTTTTTAAATCAAAATTTATCTCAACGAAAGTTTTTTGCTTGGCTTTTTCTTAGCTGTGAGTTACTTACGGTGTTTAGTTTCTTTTATTTAGAACCATTCTTTCTTCTTCAATCCAGTGCAGTTTATATTCCAGTTTTTACGATGGGAAATATTGTTTATCAATTTTTTCTGATTGGTTATATTAGCAGATTACTAGAGTATAGGTACACGACCTTGAGGAATACAAAAAAATCTTTACAAAGATCAATTGCTAAGTCAAATGCTACTTTAGAGTCGACTCGTAATGGAATTGCTTTTATCGATTTTGATGGAAAGATTGGCCAGTTTAATCAATTGTTTTTAGATATTTGGGACATACAAGATCAAACGCCTAATGAAAATGATTTCTTATGTGGAGTAGTCGATACGGGCAAAAACCCTGGAGAGTTTATTCAGCTTTACCGTCAGATGGAAGAAAAGAAGCAAGCGGTAGCAAGTGGAGAAATTGAATTCCAAAACGGAAGAGTTATTGGTTACACTACTCAGCCACATAAGGTTGATGGAGTGCTGACCGGACGAGTATGGACTTTTGATGATATTACCAAAGAAAAAATAGCAGCTCGTGAATTGGAAAGTAACGAAAGTCTGTTTCGTGGATTCTTTGAGTATGCACCACTTGGCATTGTTGTGACTGAAGGAGTGGAAAGAATAAAATATGCCAATCATAAGTTTATGAGTCTTTTGGGTTATACTCCTGAAGAAATTTATCAGCTAAATATCTCAGATATTGTTCCCAAGGAAAACTTGGAAGGACGAACAGAACGGTATGGAAAATTGATTTCAGGAGAAAAGCAAGCTTTAGAATTCGAAATTAATTTCCTTCGAAAAGATGGTTCTACCATGCCGGTTCGAATCACGGTTTCTTTGATTAGAGATGCCGAAGGAGAGGTGATTCAGGACATGGTAATCGTCCAGGATTTGACGGAGAAGAAAATGGCGGAAGAAGCACTTTCTAAAAGTGAAACCCAATTCAGAAACATTTTTGAACACGCACCCTTTCCCTTATTCCTTTTCAATAAAGATCAAATAATTAATAGCAATCAACCTGCTTTGACCTTTTTGGGAATTAAATCTAAAGAAGAATTAAAGAAAACTTCTATCAAGAATCTAATGCCAATCGTACAAGATGATGGACAGTTATCGATGGAGGTATTCCAAGGAATGACTGATAAGGCAAGAGCATTAGGAAGCCATAGCTTTGAGTGGGTAATCAAGGATATTTACGGTAAAAATCATACGGTACTATTTACGATTACTCAATATGAATTGCACGGGGAAGAAATATTTTTTGCGATCTGGAATGATCTGACCCTACAGAAAGAAGGTGAGGCAAAAATTAATCAGTTGATGGATAAACTGACTTATCATAACCGAGAGTTAGAGGCAGAAATAGAGCGTCGAATGATTCGTCAAAAAGAAATTAATCTAGAATTAAAAAGGTCAAATATTGATCTTCAGCAATTTGCCTATGTCGCTTCTCATGATCTTCAAGAACCCTTGAGAATGATCGGTAATTTCATTCAATTGTTAGAAAGAAAATACGGAAATCGCTTAGAAAATGACGGGCGTAAATTTATTTCTTTTGCGGTAGATGGTGTCAATCGAATGTCGAGCTTAATCAACAATCTCTTAGAATTTTCTAAGGTGGGCCACCAATCCTTGGACTTTGAGGCTGCGGATCTAAACGAAGTTGTCAACAATAAAGTTTTAGACTTATATCAGAGAATTATAGAAAAAAAGGCGTGCATAGATATGCATCTGCTTCCTGAATCAATTGGCTGTGTGCCAGATCAATTGGGAATTGTTTTTTATAACTTAATTGGGAATGCAATAAAATTTAACGAAAGTCCTACTCCTAGGGTGGTGGTTACCAATCAAGAACGTAAAGACGATTGGCTCTTTACAGTTCGAGATAATGGAATTGGAATCAAGGTTGAATACGCAGATAAGATCTTCCAAATTTTTCAACGACTCCATCGTCGTGATACTTATGAAGGAACTGGAATCGGACTTTCTCTTTGTAAGCGAATTATCAATCGCCATAAAGGTATAATTTGGTTTGAATCAGAGCCAGGAGAAGGAACAACCTTTTATTTTACCATTAATAAAACGCTAATTTGTGAAAAGGTTTCTGTTTAAAGTAGCCAGATCTTATCAACTTATTACTTCCTTTATTCGATAATCACAGTTCAAAAAGCACAAGTCTTTTGATTATTTCGATCGAATTCCTCAAATTGTCCTATCTTGCATTAAAGTAATGGTTAGTCCATTGCTAAGTAGATAAAACTACTTGATTGCAGGCTAAAGGACTCGATTGATGATCGTCAAATTTTTTATTTATTGCTACAGTTTGATCAGACTAGGATATAGTGTGATTCTCATCAACACCCTGTACTATCGGTCTGGACTTTATCAATTGATCAAAAAATCTTACGCCTCGGTAAATCAACCGATCAACCTAAAATATCGTAAAAGAATCTATTATCATGGGATGCTAGGAAGCATCACCAATGTTTGGTTTACAGTCTTGCGTGGAAAATCTCAGACTAAAAAAGAAGCGCTGGCTGGATTTTATCTGGGAGCAGCAACCGCCGTATATGATGATCTTTTTGATCATTATGATTACACGATGGACGAATCTTTGGTCGATCTAGCGGAAGGACAATACAAGTATGGAAACATTACGGAGTTACTTAGTAAAGGCTTTTATGATGTCATTTTAAATAATCTAAACGATCCAACGAAGTTTAATTTCTACTTGCAAAAAGTTGGGTACGAACAAGAGGCCAGCAAAACTCAAGTTGGTGGAAATTTAACTCTTGATGCCATTCGAAAAATTACCTATGATAAAGGAAGTTTTTCAGTAGCTTTATCGCGTAGTATTTTACAACATTCCTATGCGGAAGGAGAAGCAGAAGCAGTTTATATTTTAGGAAAACTAATTCAGTTGACAGATGATGTATTTGATGTACGCCGTGATCATCTGGATGAGGTAGATACCTTATTAACCAAAACCAAAGACATTTTACCTATCCAAAAAGAATATATACAATTGATTCATCAGAGTTTTCAAGCATTTCATTTACTAAAATATAAACCAGGAAATTATCTTGTTTTTTGTATGCAGGTAATGTTTGTCGTAAGTCGAGGATTAGTAGCGCTTGATCAATTAGTAGAAGCACAAAAACGATTGAATGATACTTTTGATATTGAAAAAATGACCAGAGAAGAACTAGTCTGCGATATGGAAAAGCCAAAAAATATATGGAAGAGTTTTCTATACACCATACGATGGAAATATCCTAAATAAAATGGTTGGGTTGTTTTAATAAAAGAAGTCATTCAATTTTTCAAATTCAAATTCAACCGCAAATTCAAAAACAATTTTCCCTTATTACGAAAATAAAGTGCTTTAAAAGCAAAAGAAAATTTCGATAAAAACACGATATAAAAAACGTTGAAGTGTCTCTGCGTCTTTGCGCGATAAAAACACGATATAAAATATACACGAAAGAAGGCCTCTGCGCCTTTGCGTTCTCTGCGATAAAATATCTTTGTTATTCAACGCTTCAACGCTTCAACGCTTCAACGCTTCAACGCTTCAACAAAAAAAGAACCCGACCTCGCAACTAAGCAAAGCCGGGATCGGGATTATAATTTGGTGTTAAGTGTGTATGAAAAAAAAATATTATAAAGAGAAATATTTCATCTCTGTAACTTTGTCTTTTAAAATGCCTTTTAAGTCCATTACGAAAGCATCTTTGTTACAAATTTTATTCAAGTCTGTTTCTTCTAAGCTTAAGTATTCTTCGTGACTAACTGCAACGATAACTGCATCGTAATCCTTACTCAAGGTCGGTTTTAAATCCATTGCATAATGTTGTCTCACCTCTTTAGGATCTGCTACAGGATCTACGACGTCTACTTGTCCGAAACGATTCATTAGTTCTTTGGCCATTTCAGCCGCTTTACTATTTCTGATATCCGTTACGTTTTCTTTAAAAGTAATTCCCATTACGAGTACTTTTGCTTCAGAAGGTCGCTTACCTGTTAGCTCTACCTCGTGTGCCATTTTATCCGCAATCATGGCAGGCATTCCGTCATTGACTTTTCTTCCTGCAGAGATCAAAATTGGATTGTGTCCAACTCGAATAGATTTTTGAATCAAATAATATGGATCAACACCGATACAGTGTCCTCCAACTAGACCTGGATAGAAATTCAAGAAGTTCCATTTAGTTCCTGCGGCCTTTAATACATCAAAAGTATTTACATCAATTTTTTCAAAGATCATAGACAGTTCATTCATCAATGCAATATTGACATCTCTCTGCGTATTTTCTACGATCTTGGCTGCTTCGGCTACTTTTAGCGTTGGCGCTCGATGGATACCTGCCGTAATTATACTTTCGTATACATTTGCGATCACATCTAGGGACTCTTCGTCACAACCAGAAACAATCTTAATAATCTTATCAATGGTATTTTTCTTATCACCTGGATTAATTCGTTCTGGTGAATAACCTACTTTAAAATCCTCTACGAATTTTAGTCCTGAAATTTCTTCTAAAATTGGAACACAAACTTCTTCTGTGCAACCAGGATAAACAGTAGATTCAAATACAACATAATCTCCTTTCTTTAGCACTCGTGCCACACTAGCAGTTGCACCACGCAAAGCAGTTAAATTAGGTTGACGATATTGATCGATAGGTGTTGGAACAGCAACTACGAAAAAACGAGCTTCTGCCATTACATTTTCTTCGTGAGAAAACTTAATAGTTTTATTTAGAAATTGCTCATCTTCTAATTCATAAGATGGATCTTTTCCGTTAACCATCATATTTACTTTTGCCTCGTTGATATCAAATCCAACTACGTTGAAATGCTTGGCAAATTCGAGTGCTACTGGTAATCCGACATAACCCAATCCTACCACTGCAATAGACGCAGTACGGTTTTGAATCTCAGCGAATAAGTTAGTTTTTGTGGTTTCTTTTTGGAAATTTTCCTTTGTTTTAACCATAGAATTGGTCAAAATTGATTTAGTGATTTCAGTCATGGAATTCTTAATTTGTTAGGTAAAAGTATAATCTAAGAAGGGGGAAATTTTCTTTTGAATTCAGTATAATACACTGAAAATGAGGGGAAAGGGTAGGGAGAAGAGCGTGTAGTTTGTGGCTTGCAAAGGATGTTTTGCAAAAAGGATTCCAACTTTTTTATTTGAGTTGAAAAAAGTTAATCTAAATGGTAAAGTGAATATAAAATCAAATGGTTATTTTTTCATTTCAATTGAAAAAAGATGAGGCATTCGGTTTTTTAAATCGCCATAAACAAATCTGTCTGGTTCAACTTCTTCCATATGTGGGAAGCAATTATAAGGAGAGAAGTCAAACTCTTGAAAATCGATCACTTGGAGTTTTTGCTTGAGTAAGGATTGAAAAACGGTTGCTAGTGAATGACTCCAGAAGTATTCTCGCTGAGCGATATCAGCATTGGTGTCTGCGTAAGTTCCTTGTTCAACTTCTTCATATGGGTCGGTATGATCAAAATAACGATAGCCAATTTTATGATGATCATGATCATACATATATAAGGTAGGATGAAATTCGGCCATATAAAAAGTGCCACCAGGTTTTAAAAAAAGTGAGACGACAGAGGCCCAACGATCTAGATCTGGTAACCAAGTTAAGACCCCATAAGAAGTGAAAACAAAATCGAATTGACCAGATAGATTTTCCGGTAAACTGTAGATATCTGAAACGACAAAGGTGACATCAAGGCCTAATTCTTCGTTAAGGGAACGGCCTAATCCAATAGATACGTCTGAAAAATCTACGCCCGTTACTTTCGCTCCTAAACGAGCAAGAGATAAAGAGTCTTGACCAAAGTGGCATTGTAAGTGCAAAACTGATTTTCCCTTTACACGTTCCTTTAAAGCTGCAAGTTCGATCTCCTTTAGAGAAGTTTCTCCTGCTAGAAAACCTTTAAGATTGTAGAATTCTGCGTCTTTGTGGATGGCTGTTTTTTTATCCCAAAGAATACGATTGGTGTCGATGTGTTTTTGTTCCATGATTTTTCTTTCAAAATAAGGATAGAAAATAGCGTGTATTTGCAAGGTGAACCAAATATGGCGATATTGCGTAATAACGTTAACCTTTTGAATAATAAAGCGTTCTTAGTTTCGAAGAACTAGTATTATTACTAAATAAAAATAATAAAAAATGGCAGATCATAAAAACGATAACCCCACACCACCGCAAAAAGGACAATTAAATATTGAATTACCAGAAGAAATTGCAGAAGGTACTTATTCAAATCTTGCGATTATCGCACATTCACAATCTGAGTTTGTGGTAGATTTTGTTCGGTTGGTACCTAATGTTGCCAAAGCTAAAGTGAAATCTCGAATTATTCTAACTCCACAACATGCTAAAAGGTTGATGCGTGCCTTGATGGATAATGTGAAAAAATTTGAAGCACAACATGGTAAAATTGATGAGCCTGAACAACCAGGTTTTCCTCCAATGAATTTTAATACGCCACCAGCACAAGCCTAGTTCAGAATATTTTATAGGTTAAAATGCGAATCAGGGGTTGGAAATAAATATATGAGTTAAAGAAACAGCATCTTCCAAAGCTCCTTTGACTTTTTAATTCAACTATTCACCCCTGATTCGTATTTATAATAAACCTCTATTGTTTCAATTGAAGCGATAGAGGTTCACTTCGTTTTAGATGATAGGAGTACAAACACGAAAACCGGTAGCTTTCACTACCGGCATTAATGTTATATATCTTGATTTTTTTATTCTTCTTCAGAAGAGGAAGCCGCAACCGCTTCTGCGTCTGGCATGTCTTCTGCAGGAGGCGTTTCAACCACAGGTGGAGGAGGTGGTGCAGTACGCAATGGAACGATTTCATACATTCCACTTTCGATTCTTTTTTCAAATTCGGCTTTAGGGACGGGCATTTCACGATTTAGACTTAGCATTCTAATCGTAACAGTTTTTGCGGATTCCTTTACAACTCTGATCTTGATACTTCTTCCTGACATTTTTTGATAAGATTATTTGGTGATAGGATAAAGGTACGAAAAAAAAGAAGAATCCGTATTTTAGAACTATTTAATCAAAGATTCTGCCTGCTATTTTCTCAAATTCTCCCAATCATACAGGACTTCGGCGAGTCTGAGTCCTTGTGGTGGTGCCGGTAAATGATGAACAAAGGGCTTGCGATTTTTCAGTGCTAGTTCAAAATCTTCTAGTGTGATCTTACCAATGCTTAAGTCGATTAGGCGAGCGACTGATAGTCGAATCATTTGCTGTAAAAAGCGGTTAGCGGTCAATTCGATATAATAACTTTGAGGAAAATCTCCTCTCTGAAGTATTGCTTTTGATACGATGCAACGAGTATCCTTGTACTGATCAGGTCGGATACAAAAGGCATGAAAATCCTTCGTTCCTTCCATAAGCTTAAGTCCCGCTTCCAACAACGAAAGGTCGGGATTCGTCTTCCAATACCATGTACTAAAATGATTAAGCAATGGATTTTTATTCAAGTGAAAATAATATTGGTAGGTACGACTTTGAGCACTGTATTGAACATTGGCGTTTTTGTTGACCGGAATAAATTCAAAAACACTGATATCCGTTGGTAAGACAAGATTGATCCGTTCGACCAGATCAAAATCCCAGTCGGGTAGGAAGGTCTGTGCATAATACCCAGTCGCATGTACACCTGCATCTGTCCGTCCACATCCATGAATACGAATGGTTTCTTTAAAGATTCGACTGAGTGCTTCTTCAATGGTTTGCTGTACCGAAGAAACGGATAGCTGACGTTGCCAACCATGATAGGCGGTACCTTCGTAGGCGAGGGAGAGGAAGTATTTTTGGTTGTCTATTTGTTTAATCGTTTATTTGTTTAACCGTTTATTTGATCTATTAAATCATTTTCTTCTAAAAGCGTCATTGGTTTTTCATATATTTGATGAAAGGTCTCTGCCAGACTACTAAAAGAAATCTCTGAAAATCGAGCTTGTTCCTTCATTGAAATTCTGGTAGTACCTTCTGCTAAGTTAGCTCCTACAGAGGAAGCAGCCCTTCGTATTTGGTTCGTTAAAGCAAAGCGCTCATCCTGAGGAAACTTTTTTGTCAACTTATAGATTTCATCCGTAAAATTACATACAGATTTATAAACTTCTAGTTTTTCGAAAGCGTATGAAAACATTCTCGTTGGGTTTTTTATTTTGTTTAATCGTTTAATCGTTTATTGAGTTTAAACAAATAAACAAATAAACAAATAAACAAATAAACGATTAAACAAATAATCAAAAAAACGGATATTCAACGCTTGTCGAATATCCGTTTTATAAAAATAAGCAGGAAGCATTACGCTTGTACCCGCATCTTTTTTCTTAGTTTAGTCAGTGCACTGGCCTTCATCTGGCGTACTCTTTCTCTAGTGATACCGATTGCTTCGCCGATGTCCTGTAAGGTCATAGCTTCTTGATCACCGATACCAAAGTACATGCTAAGGATCTGCGCTTCACGTGGCGTCAGGTCACTAAGTAATTCTTGTACTTTAATTTCAGAAGATTCGAGAACGGCAAGGTTGAAATCAGGGGCCTGAAGAGAATCATCGGCCATTAGATCACCAAAAGAGGTATCGCTTTCGCTGGCTACGGGCGCATCAAGGGAAGTACAGTAAGATCGGCTTTCGTAGGCACGTCGGATATTTTTTTCCGAGATACCGGTCAGATCGATCAGTTCTTCCATAGATGGCTCACGCTCGTGCGTTTGGTAAAATGCTTCGGAGGTCTTGGCAATATCTGTAATAGATGATTGCATATTAACCGGGAGGCGGATTTTACGAGACTTTTCGTTGATGGCCTTCAGAATTGACTGACGGATCCACCAAACAGCATAGGAGATAAATTTAAATCCTTTGGTTTCGTCGAATCTTTCGGCTGCTTTTACTAAGCCAATGTTACCTTCACTGATTAAATCACCGAGTGATAATTCTTTGTGATGGTACTGTTTTGCCACAGAAACTACAAAACGAAGGTTATGGTTGACAATTCTTGTCAACGCATTAGGATCTCCAGCCTTGAGTGATTTGAATAATTCCAGCTCCTCTTTCGGAGACAGGACATCGAATTTGCTAATGTCGTTCAAATAATCATTGATTGACTTGGCATCTCGACGCGTAATTGAATGATTGATTACTAAAGCTCTCATAAAAGGCAAGAAAGTTTGGTAAAATAGCTGGATAAATAGCTATTTCAAGATAAAAAATTGAATTCGTTAATATAGAAGTGTATAGGTTGGTTTCCGTCGTTTATAACGTTCAGTTTTCACTATTAGTTCCCCATTCCTCAAAAAAAATACAAAAAAAGGGAACTTTTTGACCAATTTCCACTGTTTTCACGTTTTTTTTCAAAAAAAATGAGTATGAAACCACAAGAAAAGGAATATTTTTCAATAAATGAAACTCTTTGCGTTATTTTAACACTATCTTTTGACGTATTTGTTTTCTGACCGTCACCATAAATGTTTTTTACATATAAAAAGTATATATGTTTTGCGTGTCCGATGCTGTCTGACCGCTGAATCTGTTTTTTTAGGGGTATTTAAGGCTTCCATTCCTAATACACCACTGTAGAAAAAAGGATCATATAAATTAACTTCATCATATTCTAAGGGTTGGATTAATTTTTGTCTCTTATTTTTTATATAATTTAAAATTCGGAAAGCATGAAAGATATTAACTTTAATAAATATACTTTAAACGCTGATGACCTTGTGGTTGAAAAACGAGCTTACCAGGAAAATAGTACGCCCGAAGAAATTGCATTGCTGGAAGAACGAGTAAAGTTGTTGGAAGAGGGTATTATATATTATCATGAAGTACCGGTTCAGTGTCCGTTCAGCGTCAACGTTCTTTTTGACAAGGTACAACGGTTGGCTGAAAATATAAATTCCAGACAGTGCGGGTTGATTATTGACGTTTCTGATGCGGATCATCCGAATGCACCAACCCGAAAAGTGATTAATCAACGCTTTGCCAGAATCTGTAATATTATTCCACACGTAGCTTTCATTACCGGAAAGAATGCCATAATGAATACGGCTATCCGATTTGTCTTGTTTGGGACAAATCTAAAGTCATATAGTGTAGACAACGATGTGGAGAGTGCCTTAATGAGTACAAAGAAAAAATTGCAATGAAAAATAATCAGGAAACAAATTTTCTTCCGGAAGTTTTTGAACACATTCTGGGTATATCAAAAGGCGTTTGCAATATTGATGCTGATACTATATTGAGCACAAAATCTGAAAATGAACAAAGAGTCCTGCAGGGCCTAAGTTACCTGCACGAAGACCTGGAATTTAACAAAAAAGAGCTTCTCAAAGCGATGGAGACAGAATATCAGGTGAAGTCTCTGGAAGTTAAAAATCAACAGCTGGAACAGTTTAACTATGTAGCTTCTCATGATTTGCAGGAACCACTGCGAACCATCACCAATTTTTCTCAATTGTTAAAAAATGATTACGGAAGTACGCTGGACAGTACTGCTAACCAGTATCTGGACTTTATCCTTCAGTCTTCTGAGCGAATGCGGAACCTTATTTTAGGGTTGTTGAATTTTTCCAGGCTGGGAAAAGAAAGTGTGCGCAAAAAAGTGAACTGTCAGGTATTAGTTCAGAATATTTTACTCGACTTACAAGCCAGTATTCAGGAGAAAAAAGCGGTACTTAACGTAGCGAATCTCCCCGTCTTGCAAGGCTATGAACTGGAGTTGCGGCAGCTATTTCAGAATCTTATCTCCAATGCCCTGAAATTCAGCCGGGAGGAGGAAGATGCCACCATTGATATTCTTTGTGAAGAAGATGAAAACGGCTATACATTCTGTGTCCGGGACAACGGAATCGGAATCCAGGAAAAGCACCATGACAAGATTTTTATTTTATTTCAAAAATTACACAACAGAGAAAAATATAAGGGAACGGGCATTGGACTGGCCAATTGTAAAAAAATTGTAGAGTTACACCAGGGAAAAATTTGGGTCACCTCTACCTTTGGAAAAGGAAGTGCCTTTTTCTTTACCATACCTTACTTAAGTAAATAAAATAAATATGAGTGAGAAATTTAAATTTATCATGTTAATTGATGACGACAGGCCTACTAACTTTTTATCTGAACTGATCATAAAGAATGGGGATTTTTGCGATAAAGTAGAATCTTACTTAGACGCAGAAGATGCGTTATCTTTTTTACAGGAAAATAGTGAAACAAACGAATTGCCAGACCTGATTCTTCTGGATATTAATATGCCGGGGATGAACGGATGGGAATTTCTGGAAGAATATAAGAAAATTAAATTCTCCGAAAACAATACGCCTGTTATTTGCATGATTACTACCAGCCTGAATCCTGACGATGAACTCAGAGCTTCAAAAATAGAAGTATTATCCGGATTTTACTTAAAACCTTTTTCTTTGGAAATGCTGCAAGAGATGCAGGACTCAATCTGGAAAAAACAGATGGTAAAGGACTAAACGGCTACACAAAACTTCAAAATGAATAGTTTTGCACAGCCGTTTTAAAATCATCGTTGGCCTAAATTTCTCC
>CALGJS010000058.1 GCA_937927835.1 uncultured Saprospiraceae bacterium
TCGTCGATTGCCGCTTCTACTTCTTCAATTCCTACTACTTGTTCACATTTTTCAGCTACATACAAAGCAATACTTCCGATACCACAATACAGATCATAAACATTTTCAGTTCCTGTTAGTTCTGCAAAATCTACTACTACATCAAAAAGCCGAATGGCTTGTGTCGTATTGGTCTGAAAGAAAGATTTGGGGCCAATCCGATAAACGACAGAACCCAACGCTTCCTCAATCACTGGTGCGCCCTTGTATAGATCAATATCTAAGTCTAAAATAAAATCATTCAATTTGGTATTTACACAAAGGTAAAGCGAGGTAATTTCTGGAAATTTTTCAGCTAAAGCATCAAGATATTTAGTACGTTCTTCTTCTGTACTTTGACCAAAAACTACAATGACCATTACCTGTCCTAGTGTCGTTACTCGAACGATAACGTTACGTAGACAACCTACTTGCGCACGCGCATCATAAAAACTTAGTCCCATGTCGCGCCCCAGTTGTCGCAAATAATTTCTGATCCCGTTAGCTGGTTCTTCTTCTAACCAACACTTTTCTATATCTACAATTTTATCCCAAGCACGAGGTCGGTGAAAGCCGAGGACATCATCTTCCATGCTTACTCCAGCCTCTTTTTCCTCCTCGGTAATCCAACGTCGATTCGAGAAGCTGAAATCTAGCTTATTACGATAAAACTGGGTTTTAGCCGATCCAATAATCGGTAAAACTGGTACTTCCGCTAGTTTTCCAATACGGCGAATAGCTTGCTCTACTACTTCTTGTTTGTATTTCAACTGTACTTCGTAAGGTAAATTTTGATATTTACAGCCTCCACAAACACCAAAATGTTCACAAAATGGTTCTGTTCGTTCGCTAGACAAGGTTTTAAATTCCAATGGATACCCTTCAAAGAAACCATTTTTCTTTTTGGTTACCCGGACATTTACCACATCGCCTGGTACTGTTCTTTCTACAAATACAACCATTCCTTCCGGCGTACGACCAGCACAGCGGCCTTTATTTGCAAAGCCAGAAATAGTAACATCCTCCAATAGGACGACTCGATTCTTTTTTCTTCTTCCCATGTTATCTTGTTAGTACAATATAATCCCTAATCAATGTTTGTAAAAATTCTATTTTTTTTGTTGGTTTTTCATCCAAATCTAACTCTTTCACTATTCGATCCACCAACTTATCAATCACTTCGGTATGCGCTTGATTTTTATAGGTGTGATATCGATGTATGGTAGACTTTATCAACAGTAAATCTTTTTCACGCAATTTTCGCACTTCCAAATAAGTCGGTTGATATTCTTCAATCGAATTTATTTTTAAAATATCCGCTAACTGAAACCGCTTATTGAATTTTATTTTTATAACTACTGTATTAGCGGTCATATCACCAAGTCGTTGTTTTTTTGCCGACGAGTTGATTAATAATCCTGCTAAGATTCCAAAAGATAAAAAGGTATCCACAACATGAAAAACTCCTCGTAGCAAGTAATCGCTCCATCCTGGCTCTTCACCATCTAATCGTACGACCTTAATACCAGCAACCTTCTTTCCCCATGATTGACCATTTGCTATAACCTCCGATAATAAATGATAACCCACAAAAAATGTCATCGGAAGAAAACTAAAAAAGTGTCCCAGCATACCATCATCTTCTAAATTATCAACCCATACTTTTAGCAGAATTAAAAAAATCAAAATAAAGAGTGCTATCATTATAACAGAATCGATAAAAAACGCCAAAAACCGGTCCTGAGGACTGGCCAATTCGTACTCGATGGTCACGTTTTGAGTAGTAGTAATATCAATCGTTGGCATAGTAACAAAGTTATCTGGTGCAAGATACTAAATTAGACGTATTGGGTTTATTTTAACAGTGAAGTTGTTTTAAAACATTGCTTATACTAGTAGGTATTTTATAATAATCCAAAATAATATGTATTTTTAATATTATTTTAAATTCATCTGACTTACTATAATTCATGCGCGAGACCAACTTTATTAATCAGAATAAAGAGAAATGGAAAGAATATGAGGAGATGCTCGATCGCAAAGCTACCGATCCAGACCGACTCAACCGTTTATTCGTACAGATAACGGATGACCTATCCTATTCCCGCACCTTTTATCCAAATCGTTCTGTTCGTGTTTATTTGAATAATCTTGCTCAACAGATTTTTTACAATATTTATAAAAATAAAAAAAGTCCACTTGGGCGTATAACCTCTTTTTGGACAGATGAGCTTCCGCGACTGGTTTACGAATCTAGATCAGCATTTAGGGTCGCCTTTGCTGTTTTTATTCTTTCTATGCTGATCGGGGCCTTTTCTGCTGAAATGGATCCTGAGTTTCCTCGGGTGATCCTAGGAGATAGTTATGTTGACATGACTATTCAAAATATTGAAACAGGTGATCCAATGGCGGTTTACAAAGACCGGAGCAGGTTTGGGATGGCGCTTGGAATTACTGCTAATAATCTCTACGTCGCCTTCTTAACTTTTTTGCTGGGTGCCTTCTTTTGTATCGGTGCAATCGGGATATTGATTAACAATGGAATAATGGTTGGAAGTTTTCAACATTTTTTCTATGACAAAGGAGTTTTTCAAGAATCATTTTTAACTATTTGGACGCATGGAACTCTTGAAATTTCTGCGATTATCATCGCAGGAGCGGCCGGCATTACCATGGGACAAGGACTGGTTTTTCCTGGAACACTTTCTAGAATTCAGGCTTTTCAAATCTCAGCAAGAAGAGGATTAAAAATAATGATTGGGTTAGTTCCGATTTTTATTGCGGCTGGTTTTATCGAAGGCTATTTAACCAGATATACAGAAACTCCGGATATCGTGAGACTTATGTTTATCTTACTTTGCTTGTTCTTCATTCTAGGATATTTTGTTTTTTATCCGGTAAAAAAAGCGAGAGAAGGGTTCAAAACAGACCTAAAAGATACACGTATTCCTCCTACACAAGATCTTTCGATCAATTATAATAGAATTAAATCTTCTGGAAATATATTAACGGATGCTTTTAGTCTTATTCGAAAAAATTTAAGTATGATTTTGAAATATAGTGCTGGAGTTGCTTCCCTCTATGCTTTCATGGTCTCTTTTATTAGTAACCTCCCATTGAATGAGGCTTTTAGTTTTCCAACAGAATTTTTCGGCGCATTTAAACATCTTGGTCAATATTTTCATAACGAATCTATTTTTTTGATTCCCATTATTAATATTGTCTTATACTCGGTATTCTTCTATTTTTTAATGCAGATTCTAATTCGTGATTCTCGAGGTGAGACACCGGTTAAACAAAATATTAAAACCCATATTCTCAGTTTCCTGAATACTTTAATCCCCGTAGCTATTGGTTGTTTAATTCTAGCAACGGATGTATCATTTAAAGGGTTATTATTGTTTTTCTTGACTCCATTTTTATTAATGACGCTCTTTATTTCACAAAAAGAGAATTCCAATTTTTTCTTTGCGCTAACTCGTGGAATTAATCTAATGAAGAAGAATTTAGGACAAGTAGTCAGTTTGTTATTACTGGTCTCTGTTCTAGGAATACTTTTATTTTTAATTATGGATACTTCCGTTCTTTGGCTCTATCTTGAGTTTATTGGTTGGAATTTTTCCGTTGAGCAATCTACGATGGATCAACTTGTCTATGGATCGCTCATATATATTGCGATCTTTATTCTCTGTTTAGTATTTTCTTTGTTTTCGTTCTGTTTCGGTTTACTTTATTTTAGTTTAATAGAAATAGAAGAAGCTCCCTGGTTACATCAAGCGATAGAAAACATTGGGCGACATCAGCATATTCGAGGATTGGAAAAAGAAGGGTAAAAAGAAACTGTTTAAAAATTAATTATTCAAATTCGTTAAAGAAAAAGATTGAATATATCTCTACCTAAAATACTACTATTAATCTGCATTTTGCTCTGGAGCGTTCAGCTGACTGGTCAAGAACTAACCCCTTCTCCAAACGAAGAATTTAAGACCACTACTTTAGAGTCTCGCGACTTCACGACTTCCGATTGGAAAAAAGCTATTAAAGGAATAGACTATCGTAATTCAACTGATGACTTCGACAATATCAACGAAGATGTCGGAGATACTTTAGGAGGAGACAATGCTTCCCTAGAACAAAGAGCAAGAAACTTAGGAGGATCAGCCGGTGAAATTTGGAATGGTTTGGTAAAAATTATTTTTGGATTCTTCATCGTCGTTTTGGCTGGATTAATCATTTACTCCCTTATTCGAGGAGAAAATATTTTCAAAAAGAAAAAGAAAATAGCTAAAACCACTAGCTTCGATCTTGAAGAAGTAGAAACCAATCTCGCAGCTTCAGATCTAGACAAATTTATTCTTCAAGCAGAAAGCCAGGGCAACTATCGATTAGCTATTCGTTTACATTATTTGACCATTATAAAAACGCTTTCGCAAAAAAAGATCATTCGTTATAAAAAAAATAAAACCAATCGCGTTTATGTGAACAAGCTCAATACAACCAATTTTGGAGAAGCTTTTCGACAAGCAACTTATGCCTTCGAAAGAATCTGGTTTGGACAAAATACTTTTACGCAGACAGACTACTTACAAGTAAAACCAGAATTTCAAAAATGGATTGGCAGCGCCCAAAGTCTTAGTAACGAAAAATCATCACTCAATCTAAAAACCCCATAAATGCAAAACAAAAATATTTTGTGGGGATTAGGTGCGGTGGTCGTTGTACTATCTATTTTCTTTTTTGTTTTTCGGGACGGACAAACCCGTTATTCTTGGCGAGAAAATTACGAAGAAGCCAAAAATCCTTATGGCACTCATGTGATCTATGAATTGCTCAAAGGCTATGATCCTCAATACGATTTTTACGAGATAACTGAAGGAATTGCCGTGGAATTACCGAATCTTGATTCCGTGGAATTATCCGCCGTCACCAATTATATTTTCATTGGAGAGGGAATGTTTTTAGACACCTTAGAAATGGATCGCATGCTGCGGTTTGTAGAAGGAGGAAATAATGCCTTTATCAGTAGCAAGGATATTCCTTTTCTAATTAAACCTATTCTTTTCGAAGAGTTGTGTTCCGACTATTGGTTTTACCGTTATCCAAATATCTCTGACAGTACCGCTGCGTTAAGTTTCAATCATCCTTCGATTGCTGACACAAATGACGTATACAATTTCAAATATGTCAGCCATAACAAAGTCAAAGATTACCGCTGGCATTATGTCGAGTCTGAATATTTTTGTGATGAATATTATAGTCCCGTGGCCTTGGGTCAACTAAACGATAGCTTGACTAATTATTTCAAAATAAAATACGGCGAAGGTCATTTTTATTTCCATACAAATCCGATCGCTTTTTCTAATATTCAATTATTAAAAACACCTGCTGTAGATTATGCATCGCTCGTTTTTTCACATCTGCCTCCGGGTGATATTTACTGGGATGGAGCAAGTCGTTTATCCTTAGGAATCGCTCGAAGTTTAGATCGAAATAATCGTGATGGCAATATGGACCGTGGCCTAAATTCAGAAGGACCATTATCTTATATTCTGAGTCAACCTCCACTCGCATGGGCTTGGTATACCGGTTTGATTACCGCAGCTTTATTCTTAATTTTTAGATCACGTCGCAAGCAAAGAATTATTCCAGTATTAGAAAAAAATAAAAATAGTTCGCTCGAATTTATTAATACCATTGGGCGAATTTATTATCAACAAGGCAATCATCGAAAAATTTGTCTAAAAAAAATGACGCTATTTTTATCTTTCATCCGCGATCGATATTATATAAATACCAATGAAAGAGATTCAGATTTTTTCAATCGACTCGCTGCTAAATCTGATATTCCAACATCGGTAATTGATCAAATTTTTCTTTACTATAAAAATATTGATAGTTCTACTTTTGTTTCCGAACAAACACTGATAGACTTCCATTTAGAAATGGATAAATTTTATAAAAACTGTAAATAAAACATCATGTCTGACGACCCAACGACTACTCCGGAAGAAGAAAATCCGATTTTCTCTCAACCACAAAACACTTGGCAGGAAAACCGGCTAGACTTGAGCAAGGTCTCTAAAATAACGAACGATATTCGTCAAGAATTATCCAAAGTAATTATCGGTCAATCGAATACGGTTGACTTATTAATTGCAGCACTCTTCTCAGGAGGGCATGTACTATTAGAAGGAGTACCAGGCATTGCTAAAACGCTTGTTGCACGGCTCCTCGCTCGTACCGTAGATGCTGAGTTTTCAAGGATTCAGTTTACGCCCGACCTTATGCCTACTGACGTAGTAGGAACCACTGTCTTTAATATGAAACATTCTGAGTTTACTTTTAAAGAAGGGCCGGTCTTCTCCAATATGGTACTCATCGATGAGATCAATCGTGCACCCGCAAAAACCCAAGCGGCGCTTTTTGAGGTGATGGAAGAATTTCAGGTAACGGTCGACGGAACTACCCATCCAATGGATTTCCCCTTCTTTGTAATTGCGACTCAAAACCCTATAGAACAAGAAGGAACTTATAAATTACCGGAGGCTCAATTAGATCGATTTTTATTTAAAATAATCGTTCAATACCCTAATCTAGAAGAAGAAAAATCTATCCTTTATCGCTTCCGTCAGGATTTTAAACAGACTGTTCAAGAGGAAGTAAAAGCAGTTTGTACCAAAGCAGATATGCGGGAATGTCAGCAGTTAGTCGAGCAAGTACATATCAAGGATGAACTACTTGATTATATTGCTGGAATCATTCACGGTACCCGAAATAATGGAGATTTATTTTTAGGTGCTTCGCCACGTGCCTCCTTGGCTATTTTGAAATCTGCTAAAGCTATCGCTGCTATGAATGGTCGAGATTTTGTTACGCCAGATGATATTCAGTATGTAGCATATCCGGTTTTAAATCATCGAGTTATTTTGACACCAGAACGAGAAATGGAAGGTTACGATCAGGAATTCGTCGTAAATGATATTGTGAAAAAAATTGAAGTTCCGAGATAGATCGGTTCTAAGATTAATTAAAATAATTTTTCGCACATGAAATTTTGGAATAGTATTTTTTTAACGAATCGCTTTTTTATTTGCTTCGCAATAATCGCTGGATTATTTGCGGCTAGTTTTTTTATTCAGGTATTATTTCCAATCGTCCAAGCTGTTTTATTGTTGTCTATCATTTTATTTGGGGTAGACATTTTATTGTTATTTAAAACCAAAAAACTCATTCGTGCCAAACGACGTGCGCCAAAAATTTTATCACTCGGAGACGTCAACAAGATTCATTTAGACATCGCTAATATTTCTACTCAAAAATTATCCTTCGAAATCATCGACGAATTACCAATCCAATTACAAAAACGTGATTTCAGAATCGTTTTTAAATTAGATGGTCAAAAAGGAGAATCGCTTACTTATGATTTGCGCCCATTAGAGCGAGGGGAATATATCTTTGGTGCTATAAATATTTATCTCAGTTCAGAGATTGGATTTATACAACGTCGGACGCAGTTTACCGAGCCGATGAGCGTTCCGGTTTATCCGTCGATTATTCAAATGAAACAACTAGAACTCAAAGCTTTCGATAAAGTTACCAATCAAAAAGGTATTAAAAAAATTCGCCGACTGGGCCATAGTTATGAATTTGAACAAATAAAAAACTACGTTCGTGGAGACGACTATCGTAGTATCAATTGGAAGGCAAGCAGTCGTCGTGGTAGTTTAATGGTCAATGCTTATCAAGATGAACGAGCGCAACAAGTCTATTGTGTAATAGACAAAAGCCGGGTAATGAAAATGCCTTTTAATGGATTGAGTTTGATGGATTATGCCGTCAATACTTCACTCGTCATTTCTAATATTGTATTACAAAAAGATGATCGTGCGGGCTTGCTCAGTTTTTCAGATGTTATGGGTACGACCATCAAGGCGGAAAGAAAAGCAAACCAACTTAATAAGATTATGGCTGCTTTGTATCGTGAACAAGAACGAGTTGGAGAGGCTAATTATGAATTGCTTTATTATGCTTCTAGAAAACTTATTAAGGGAAGAAGTCTTTTATTGTTATTTACCAATTTCGAAAGTACTTATGCACTAGAAAGGACCCTTCCAGTGTTACGAAAAATAAATACGCTACACTTATTGGTGGTTGTATTTTTTGATAATTCAGAAATTAGAAAATTTTCAGAAGAAGACGTAGAAGACACCGAAGGAGTCTATATGCAGACCATTGCTCAAAACTACCTCGCTGAAAAAACGGCCATGGTTCAACAACTGAAAAAATTTGGTATTCAAGCCATCCTGACTCGGCCAGAAGAATTAGCCGTCAATTCTATTAATAAATATCTGGAGTTAAAAGCTAGAGGGTTAATTTAAATTCTTGAAGTCATTGAAAAATACTTTGAAGAATTTCATTTTTTTTGCTCAGCTGCCTACTGACTTTCCCGCAAGTATGCGGGACAAGCTCTAAAGGGAAGATGGGTAAGCACTTACAAATGACACTCAACAACCTACCAGCAACTTCAACACCTCAACATTTCAACAAGCGCAGCGTTTCAACAATTCAACATTTCTAATTTCCAACAATCATAAATTCCGTACGTCGATTTGCCTGTCGTCCTACTTCTGTATCGTTGGTCTCTATTGGAGAAGTTTCTCCATATCCTTTATAAGTCATCCGTGCTGCATCAATTCCATTTTCTACCAAATAAGTAAAAACTGATTTTGCTCGATTGTCAGATAAGGTCAAGTTATCCGTGTCTGACCCTACATTATCTGTGTGACCATTTAGCTGAATACGGATTCCTGGATTCTCATCAAGAAATGCTTTAAGTCGATTTAATTCAATAAAAGATTCTGACTTTAATGCTGCTGATCCGGTATCAAAAAATACATTTCGTAAAACGGTAGGTTTATATTTTTCTAAAGCAGTAGCTGGAATTTCTGTACTACCTGTCACCTCTTCGGGAACGGCTCGTAATCCAATGGCCAATTGATAAGGATCATTTGTTTCTTTTAATTCTTTTAGAGCAAAGTGTTCGGAATGAAAAACATAGGCTGGCTTAGAAACATTGAACGCATAGTTTTTCCCAACAGGTAAGGTGATTAGAAAGAATCCATCTGCATCAGAATTAACCTCAGCGTGAATTTTTCCAGTAGACATATCCACTATTTCTACCTTAGATACCAATGGCTGCTCAGTATCTGCATCTGTAATATTTCCACGTACATATGTAACTGGCTGCGGTCTAGCTTCTTTGTATAATTCAAAACTATACAAATCCATTCCTGTTGCCCGTTTTTCCTTTTGGGTAGTATTATTTTCAGATAAAACTCGATCAGAAGCGTAATAAGCGGTCCTTCCATCAAGACTGACCACCAATGTACTTTCGTCCGCTTCCGTATTGATAGGATATCCTAAATTAACAGGTTCGCCCCAGCTACCATCCGCTTGCTTTCTAGAATAAAATAGATCAAATCCTCCCATTCCTGGGTGACCATTAGACATAAAATAAAGGGTTTGTCCATCTGCATGAATAAATGGAGATTGATCATCCCCTTCCGTATTAATCTTATCACTCAATAATTTTGGTTGCGACCATTTACCTTCAACATCCCGCTGGCTAGTATAAATATCACTTGTGCCGTTTCTGCCACTACGTTCAGAAGTAAAATAAAGTGTCTTCCCGTCAGCAGTTAAGGAGGGTTGAGTTTCCCTCGCTCTAGAATTGATGGGCGATCCAATATTCTTCGCTGCAGTCCATCGACCATTTACAACTTCTGAAAAATAAATATCACAACTACCATAACCGGTTTTTCGATCGTCACATTTGACAAAAGCCATAAATCTACCATCCGGTGTTATGTTTTGCGCACCTTCATTATTTGGTGTGTTAACATCCGTCAACGGAATTCCTTTTTGCCAGACGTTGTCTACTTTTTTACTAAGATAAAAATCTTCTTGACCTCTAATTCTTTTAGTAAAAACCAAAACAGATTCATCTGCAGTTAATGATGGTAAATATTCCTGATCCGTAGTATTGACCAGATTACCTAGACTTTCTGGTGCAAATGGAACTGGGTTAGCTTTCGCCTGTGCGCTAAACGTTTCATCTTTGATCCGACGTTCAGCCTTTGCCAATAGGATTTTATTTTTAGGTTCAGATGCGATGTATTGCTTTAAATGCTCAATCCCTTCCAGTCCTTTTCCTTGATTTAGTTCCGCTAATCCGAGAACGTAAACCACTTTAGGAGAATAAGTAGGGTCTAAAGCCAAAACTTTTTCAAATCCTTTTTCAGCCGCTGCATAGTCTTTCAAATAATGTTTTAGAGAAGACCACTGAATCTGCGCATCAATAAAATTAGGAGCTGCTTTCAAAGCCTTGGTAAATTCTTCCAATGCTTTTTTGTCGTTACCACTAATATTGTAAGCCATCCCTTTATCGTATGCTTTTTTAGCCTTTCCAGTCGCGGTCTTTTTAGTAATATAAGATCCCTGAGAAGAGGTTGACTTTTGAGCACCAGCGCATTGCACAAATAGGATGGTAAATAGGCAGAGAATAAATTGTCGCATAATATTTATTTGATGAGTCATCGGTTCGTTTGTTTTAGCATATATTCCACCACTAGCATAACGGCTAATATGCATTTTGTAACAGTAATCTAAAGGCTAAAATTGTTACAAACCTCTTTTTATTCTTAGAACATGCGCTGTTACCCTCTTTTTCTTGCAAATACTTTGCCTGCCTTTTATTTAGTAGATGAATATAATGGCCAAAAAAAATGGTCATTTGCTAATATGCAAATGACCATCCTGATTATATTTTGACTAGCGCTGAAAAATTATTCAGAAGCTAATAGATCGCTTGCTTTGGCGAATCCCATTTTTGCAGCCTGCATTGCATCTTTACGGTACCCATTCTTGCCGCTTTTCTTCAAGGCAAGTGCTTTATAGTAAAGAACCTCTGCTGGTTCAACACTATCAACTCCCGTTGGTAAAGCCTCTACTTGTTTAAATACATCGACTGCTTCGGTGTAGTTCTTAGCGGCCAACAATGCACGTCCATAGTGGAAAGTAGCAAAAGGTTGCCATGCTTGATTAGGATCACCAGGCTTAAACTTACGTTTGCTGTAAAATTTTAGGTTATTAAAAGCACCAGTATAATCTTCTGTTTCCAGATGACAAAGTGCTTTACGGCGATGTGCCTGCCAGTATATAGGCTGTAAAGGAATAGAAGTTTTTATTGCTAAATTGAAATCTTCAATTGCTTTTTCAGTATCGTTATTTTTACGATGGATCAATCCTCTTCCAAAATAAGGGGCCGTATTAGATGGATTCAGATCTATACTTTTGGTATAATCGTAAAGTGCATCCTGATAATTCTTTAGGATATGATTTACTCGACCTCTTCGCTCGTAAGCAAGTGCATGTCGATCGAATTTATCAATTGCCTTAGTCAGTTCCACTATCGCTTCGTCCTGCTTGCCTTTTTCTTCGACAAGTGCTCTTCCTTTTAAGAAAGCTTGTACAGCTGCTCGGTCGCTATTTGGTTCAATTGTCTTGTGACTAATGATCTTACCATTGTCAATTAACCATCCGCCAAATGCACCCGCAACGGCGTATTGAGAAATGTAAGCAAGTAAGCTAACGGTATTTTTCCAGGTTTTTTCACTGGTGGCAGGTGTTATCAAGCGTGTGATAACAAAAGAACAAGAGGAAGCATCGAATACTTCTTCTTCATCAATAAGTACGTCGTTTTTATAGTAGTTCTCAACTCTAGACTGATACATTGTACGTACTTTGTCGAAACTTTTGGGACTACCAAACTCCAGACGGCCTTTGAAGATTGATTTGTAAGTCATTCTGTTGTTTTATGAGGAAAATTAATAATCAAATTTTGCGAGCAAAATTCTTTTCTGTTTTTGTTATTTTGAGATCAATTAAAAATCGAAAAAATCTTTTAGTGTCTCTTTATAGTGTAATAAAACTGGTGTAGTTCCTCAACAACAAGATAAAATAAGTAACAAATTTACAGTAATCCAGATTATCATCTGCATTACATTTTTTCTCTCTTAGTTAACAAGTAAGGTGATTAGGGACTTCAACTTTTTTTGTATTAAACACAAAAGTTTACTCCCTGCAACACGCAGTTTTCTCTGTATTAATATAATATATTCCTAGGGATGTCTAGTGAAAAGGTGTAGTCCCAACTAAACCTGAATTGGGCATACAGTTACAAAGATGCACTATTTCTTGGAATAATCAAAAAAAATAAGCAATTTTGGAAGCTTTTTCAAAAAACGAAGTACCCTTTAAATCTTATAAGATTTGGCGGATCGTTCCCAACACCTTTCTTCTTTTTGATTAACAGCAATTTACAAAATTAATTTTAGTTAAATTATTTTTTTCGTAGTATAAAATTTTTCTTTTCAATTTTGTAAAAAAAAAGCAAAAAGAGAACAGAAAAGCCCGATAAATTATCATTTATCGAGCTTTTTGAAAATTATTTTTCTTTTTTTATCCCATTTCAGATTTAACTTCCGTTACTTCTGGAACCATTCTTTTTAACATTCCCTCAATTCCGGATTTCAAGGTTACAGTAGAAGAAGGACATCCGCTACAAGAGCCTTGTAAAATTACTGTCACGACTCCTTTATCAAAAGA
>CALGJS010000059.1 GCA_937927835.1 uncultured Saprospiraceae bacterium
GTAGTCCGGGTATCTAAAGCGATCCTAATTTTTTTACCAATGTTTTCTGGTAATCTCAAAAATTAGATGTTTTAGATATTATAATTAAACTGCATAAACTATTCCAACTAATTTTTAAATATACGATAAAATACTATGTCTGATAAGTTGCTGGAAGTCAAAAACTTAGTGGTAGAATTTGAAACGGATACTGGAACCGTCCGTGCGGTCGATAAAATTGATTTTAGTGTTTTTAGAGGAGAAACCATCGGAATTGTCGGAGAATCGGGCTCTGGAAAGTCGGTAACTTCCCTTTCTGTGATGGGATTAATCCAACAACCTCCCGGTAGAATTGCCGATGGAAGTATCGAATATTATGGCGAAGATAACCGTCCGATAAACCTTCTTTCTTTATCTGAAAAGGAAATGAATCAATACCGAGGAAACGAAATGGCCATGATTTTCCAAGAGCCAATGACTTCCTTGAATCCAGTCTTTACATGCGGAAACCAAGTCTTTGAGGCCATTCAATTACATCTTAAACTAGATAAGCAAGCGGCCAAGGCAAGAGTACTTGATTTATTCGAGCGAGTCCAACTACCTGATCCAGAAAGAATCTACAAATCTTATCCGCACGAAATATCTGGTGGTCAAAAACAACGCGTGATGATCGCCATGGCCATGTCTTGTAATCCTAAATTATTGATCGCTGATGAACCAACGACGGCACTTGATGTTACCGTTCAAAAAGCGATTCTAAAATTGATGGCAGATCTTAAAAAGGATTTAGATGCTGCAGTTATTTTTATTTCTCATGATTTGGCGGTGATCGCAGAGATTGCTGATCGGGTATTAGTGATGTATAAAGGAGAGATTGTGGAGCAAGGAAAAGTGGCCGATATTTTTAATCACCCAAAGCATCCATATACTAAAGGTCTCTTGGCTTGTCGTCCTCCGCTGGCTTATCGAGTAGAACGGCTTCCGGTGATTGGTGATTTTATGAAGGTAGAAAAAGATGGAAATGGTAAAAATATCATTACAGAAATTTCGACTTCCGTCGCTGAAAAATTAGGTTCGGTAAAAAGCGATCCTGCCAAACGAGTGGTGCGATTGGCCGAACTTTATAAACAGCCGCCTTTACTAGAAGTTAAAAATCTAAATACCTGGTTTTCCTCAGAAAAGAATTTTTTTGGTAAAACAATTGATTGGGTTAAAGCGGTTAATGATGTCAGCTTTTCTGTTTACCCAGGAGAAACACTAGGACTAGTAGGAGAGAGCGGTTGTGGAAAAACAACTTTGGGACGTAGCATTATCGGATTGAATAAACCGCAGAGCGGTGAGATTTTATACAACGGAAAAGATCTATTGCAAATGAATGCCTCGGAACTTCAAGCGATGCGTCGAGAGATTCAAATTATTTTTCAAGACCCTTATGGTTCTTTAAATCCGCGGATGACCATCGGCGCTGCGATTTTAGAACCAGTCAGTGTCCACGGAATCATCAATGGTAAACAAGCTCAAAAAGATTACGTGATAGATCTAATGGAAACGGTAAATTTAAAGGCAGAACATTTTGATCGGTATCCGCATGAGTTCTCAGGTGGGCAGCGACAACGAGTTGGTATTGCTCGGGCCTTGGCTTTAAATCCCAAATTTTTGATTTGTGATGAATCTGTTTCTGCTTTGGATGTTTCCGTGCAAGCACAGGTACTTAACCTTCTTTTAGAATTACAAAAACAACGATCACTTACTTATATTTTTATTAGCCATGACCTTTCGGTTGTTAAATTTATGAGCGATAGAATGATGGTGATGAATAACGGTAAAATCGAAGAATTGGATGATGCAGATACCATCTATTCTAATCCAAAAGCAGCCTACACCAAACGATTGATTGATGCCATTCCAGTTGGCTTGTAAACGATTCGCGATTTTAAAAATTCACGATTGAAGAGCGCCAACTAGCTAGCAGCCAACAGGCCAACAAGCAAAATTCTATTATTCAATAACCCACTATTTTCAATAACCCGGTTATCATCAAAAAAATAATCGCCCAACATATCGTCCCACTTCAAACACCACCTACAAGGCTTAGTGAATATGCAGTTGGTATTTTCGCCATTTTTATTTCCCGTAAGGGCCTAAAAAAAGCCATCAAACGAGGACAAATTTTATTAGATGGAGCAATAGGAAAAACAGGCGATTGGGTAAAATCCGGACAAGAAATTTCCGTTCTAGCTGATACTCGAAAAGTACCAAAGGTATTACCGTTGGTCGTTCCAGTGATTTATGAAGATGATCATATGGCCATCTTACACAAACCTGCCAGCCTTCCTGTATCGGGAAATCGATATCGTACTTTAGAAAATGCTTTGCCTTTTAATCTAAAAAAAAGTTCATTAAAGGAAGCAATGCCTTGGCCTCGTCCGGTTCATCGTTTGGATGCCGGAACAAGTGGATTAATAGTGGTTGCTAAAACTTATCCAACTATGGTTCGATTAGGTCAAGCTTGGGAAGTAGGAGCTGTTGCAAAAAAATATACCGCCGTGGTTTGGGAAAATTTACCATCCAAGACTGGAATGATTACCACACCAATTGAGGGCCGTTCCGCAAAAACCATTTATGAAGTTTTACGAACGATTGATCATTCCAAACTAGGAATAATAAGCGAAGTAAGCTTGACCCTAAAAACCGGACGAACACATCAATTACGAAAACATCTATCTGGATTGGGAAATGATATTTTAGGAGATTTGATTTATAAAAAACCAGATAGATCCAAAATTCGAGGACTTTGGTTGTGGGCAACGGAAATAAAGTTTAATCATCCGATTACGGGGGAAGAGTTAGATTTTAAAATAGGAGATATTAATAAAATAGAGAAGTTATTTAGGACGAAAAAGGGAACGAAAAACGTTTACTAAACTTTAAAAGTTTAGTAAACGTTTTTCGTCGTTTTTCGTCTTACTCCGTTTTTAAAAAATACATATTCATCGCCCCAATATTCTTTGCCTCGATACTTCCTCGAGCGATAAAGTCAAAATCATTTTTCAATAGTTCATAAGTAGTTTTAGAAACATTGATTCGTCCAGCTTCCGCGGCGGACTCCATTCGACTAGCGATATTGACCGTATCACCCCAAATATCATAAGCAAACTTTTTGTCACCGACCACACCTGCGATCAGCGGTCCTGTATGAATTCCAATCCGAGCGCTAAAAATTGGAACCTCTTTATCTTGATTTGAATTGGCCCAGTTTTTTAAAAAAGCTTGCATCTCGATCGCCGCTTGCATGATTTGATGTGCATGCGTATCGGTGGACTCGGGGAGACCACCCGCACACATATAAGCGTCACCGATAGTTTTAATTTTTTCCAAATTATTTTTTTCGATGATGGCATCAAAAGCCTTGAAGCAATAATCCAAGTCAGCCACTAAAGTTTTGGGATCTTTCTTTGCGGTAATCTGACTGAAGTTGACAAAGTCGGAAAATAACACCGTGACAGACTGATGTCGTTTGGCTTCAGCAGCTCCATTTTTTTTAAGTTCTTCAGCAATCGAGTAGGGAAGGATATTTAGTAATAAAGCTTCAGACTTTTTCTGTTCGGTGATAATAATATTATTTTTTTCTTTCAGTAGGTTGTTAAACTTATGGGTTGTCTTCCAACGGTAGTACAAACTAAAAGCGATAAGACCCAGGATAACGGCCAAGGCAATAAAGAGGTTTCGCAATAAAGCCTGATCGCGTATTTCTACGGATTGCTGATCGAGTATTAATTTTTGCTGAATGATCTCTAGGGAATCGACGATGGATCGCATTTCTAATGAATCCATAATTCGTTTGCTTTCGTTAAGTTGTCTTTCCGTTTCAAGACGAGATTGATACATTGTTTCAAGTTCTCTTTCTCGTTCGTACAAGGAGTTATTCAACATGGATCTAATGAGTCGAAGGGAGTCATTGCGTTGATCTAGCAATTGATTTTGTTGGTGAATATTTTCTAAATTCTTGCGAGTTTCTTTTAATTCTTTAATTGCTTTTTTCCTCGCGGCAGCGGCTTCTTTTGCTTTTTTTTCTGCTGCTCGTCTTTTTTTACCAAAAACCTGTTCTTCCAATTCCACAGTTGAATCAGCAATGAGAAGCATCGGAGAAATACAACTGATCAGAAACAGAAAACAAAGAATACAGAAAATTTTATTATTCAAAATTTTAAACTTCAGAATTTTTAAACAACCTCTCTTAAAAAATTATGCAAATTAGCAGTTAATAAATTTATAACTAGAAGCAGCATATAAAACTGCTGTTATATTTTGCCATTGGCCTTCGCTCTATCGCGATAGAAGAGGGCAAATAGCCAATGGCTAAAAGCAAATAGCAAAAAAAACAACAATGACAATTAGAATGATCCCCTTGACTTTATTATTAATCCTAATTCATATATTGATATATAAGCGGTATTTGATACTTTTACAGGAATGTTACCCGAAAATTACCTTCTTACGGACCGAGTTACAATTGCTGCTAATGGTGAAAATTATCAGTATCGGGTTACCTATTCTATTTTTGGAGAGATTCTTAAGATAGAATTACCTTTTTTGAAATTACCACTCAATGCACAGCGACTAACTAAGGGTAAGGATACGGAAAAATATTTACTAGCGCTTGAATATCAAAAGAAATTATTGCGCTATAAAATACCATTGGCCATTTTAGGCTTTTGGAAAACAGGTGAGTTTAATCAAATTAGTAATTCAATCGCAGAAAGAGAGTCGAAGCTAGGAACGGAATCTCCAGATGATTTTTTACCGCTTGTTTCGGATCCATGGCTTAGGGAATTTTATTTAAAAATTAAAGAAGATATTTCCCAAAAAGGAACCGGAGACTATTGGCGCGGATTGGCTGGATTGATGAGCAATGATCCTGTGAGGCTAGAAGAAAGTTTTCGTCATGTACGATCTTATTCTTGGCAATTGCCTGCTGAAATTATCGGTGATCTTTGGCCAACTATAAACGATCGATCTGTACTCCGACATTTTTATCAGCACGCTTATCTTTACCCAACAGCATCAACCCAGTCATGGTTGTTAAAGGAATTGCCAAATGAAAAAGCCACCTTTTTTCGCGGATTGATGTTAAGAGGATTAGCAAGTTTTCAGAATCCTAATGTTTATAAATTTTTATTGAAACATTATCAGACACAACGAGAAATGGGCGAGGGGGAAGCGGAGATTTTAATCACCGCTTTGAGTGAATATGATACCGAAGAAGTGCGGGCGATCGCTTGGAAAGCTTTAGTAGGAAAAAATTATTTTGCAGCAAAGGCCGCACATGAAGTTTTGAATAAGCAAGGGGTGGAAGAAAAGATTATTGCTGAAAAAATAACTACCGCATTTCTCGATGATCAATATTGTGATCGGGTAAATTCTTTGCTCACAAGATTTCAAAGTTTAGAAGATACCGCTTTATTACTTTCATCCCAACAGTTTTTAACACGCTCGATTAATGCTGTAAAGCATCACAAAAACGTCCGTCCACAAACAAACCTTTCTAGCTTATTAGATCGAACTTGGGAACCGAATACTCTCGGAATGATTATCGAATGCTTATATCATCCAGACCCATTTGTGCGGAGGCTTGGCTTGGATCAGATTAGTGGTTTGTCCATTCAATTTCCTAAACGGTTTACGAAATTTAACTCAGATACTTTAAAAAGGATTTTTCAATTAACCGGAGATACCACGGAGGCAGTAAGAGTAGAAGCAGTAGAAACTATACGAGTATTGGTACCTCGTTTGGGACAGCCTTCTTGGTTGGCGAACCTATTAAGCATTCAAAATAGAAACCAATTATTAAATCAATTGCTTCCTGCTTTATTAGCCTTACACCGGAAAGGGTTTTCAGAACTCGCGGTCGTGCCTTTTTGTATAAAAAATCTGAGCCATAAAGCCATAAGTGTAAAGCGAAATAGTATTTTGATTTTGCAATACTATCGTTTGCCAGAAGTAATCGGAGCCTTAAAAAAAGTGAGAGATCCAGAACCAACTATTCAGCAAGCGCTAGGAAGAGGATGGCGTGACGACGATGATTTAGTGAAAATTCTGCGGTAGCTTTATCGTTGTTTAACGACAATAGGTTTTACTTCAACACCATGTTGATCGGTATATAAAAGATAGTAAACACCACTCGCCAATGTTGAATAATTAAATTGCTTATCTAATTTATCCGTCCTGAATTCTTCGGAGACAATAGTTTGACCTAAGGTATTTACTAATTTTAAAGAAAAGTTTGTTGGATTTTCAAGTTCAATAGAAACTTGGAAGTCGCCATTATTCGGATTGGGAAAAACAGTAAAATTACTTATTTCAACAAGATCATCGTTATTGGTGATGCCTAGAAAAATAGTTTCCTCGCCTGTACAACCTTCTAGATCCGTAGCCGTCACCGTATAAAGGCCATCTTCGAGATTGGTAATTTGGAAGTTAGAAGAACCGGTATTCCAGAGAAGTTGATAAGGAGGTGTGCCACCAAAAGGAACCGCAAGGATGCTTCCATTATCACCATTGGTAGGCGGAATTGCATTTACATTAAACCCTATTTCGAGTGGTTCTTCTAATAAGAAACTAGCAGTCGTGCTACAACCGTCTTGATCTGTAACAGCAACCAAATAAGAACCTGCGGGAAGGCTTGTCAATTCATTGGTCATATTCCCGTTGGCCCATTCAATGCTATAATTTCCAGCACCTCCAAAAGGCGTAATGGTGATCCCACCATCACTTGCTCCATTACAGCTAATCGCTGTCAACGAACTACTAATTTGTACTGCGTCCGGTTGTGAAATTTCAAAAGCATCCATCAGGCTACAACCATTACTGTCTGTTACGGTTACGGAATAAGTACCAGCAGCTAAATTATTTAACGAAGCTGAAACAGCACCATTGCTCCACATAAAATCATAAGGAGGCATTCCACCACCTATACTAGTACTGATACTCCCATTGTTTTGATTGAAACAATTGACGGTGGTAGAATTAGCACTTAGCGTTAGTTCGTCGGGTTCTGTTATTTCGTAGGTCGCAACTTCTGCACAAAAACCAATAGCTCCAGCAGTTACGGTATAGAACCCAGCAGAAAGATTCGTAAGGTTGGTACCGATAGCGCCATTGTCCCAAGCAAAATTGATCGTGTTTCCAGAATTGTTGGTAATCGTAATGGTTCCATCGCTGGCACCTTGACAACTAATATCGCTAGCAGCTCCATTAAAGTTAATCGCTTCTTGAACAGGAACGGCAATAGATTGATTGGTACTACAACCATCTTCGTTGGTAATGGTTAGGGTATAAGTTATATCATCTTCTACTACAAGGGTACGATTTGCCTCCATATTACCATCATTCCAACTGTAGGTACATCCAGCACAATTTTGAGTAATGGTGCTTAATGTAAAAAGATCGCCAGCGCAAAGATTATCTCCGGTTAAGCTAATATTTAAAATGGGTGTTTCACTTACAAAAATAGTAACCTCGTCATTAGCAGTGTTTCCATCTTGATCAGAGATAACGATAGAATAAGTCGTAGTTTCATTGGGGGTTACATTGCGAACTTCAAAATTAGAACCATCTTCCCAAGTGATGCTACAATTAGAACAGTTAGGGATATTTGGAGTTAACTCCACAGAGCTACCATTACAAATGGTCTGATCTTCTCCTAGACTAACGACAAGCTGTGTTGGTCCAGAACCTTGCAAACGAACGAGGAATAAATCTTCCAGTCCATTATTATTTTCTACCATCCCATTATATTTGGTTTGGGTAGCACCTGCTAATAATAATCCATTATCATCACTAAAATCAAAACTAAATATTTCCTCACTACGATTACCGCCGTAGGTAGATTCCCAGTTTTGATTACCATTCACATCGATATTGGTGAGCCAAAAATCTTTTAAACCCATAGAAGGTAGCGTAGTATTATTAAAAGACCAATGGTATCCAGCCGCATAGATGGAATTATCTTTAGCTATTATTTTATTAAAGGCATCATGACCGTCGCCACCATAATTTTTGGACCATAGTAAATCACCAGTGGTGTTGACTTTAATAAGCCAGGCATCTTTTCGTCCTGAATTATTTTCTAGATCTTGATCATTAGAATAAGAAAAACCTGCAGCATAGATTTGATTTCCTGTTCCTGTAACAGATTCTAATTGGTCATTTAAGGAACCACCAAAAAACTTTGACCAGATCAATTGGCCGTTAGTATTTAAAGAAGTCAACCATCCATCTGTGGCGCCGTGGTGGTTATTATATTTAGAATCTGCATATCCACTGACGATGATTTGGCCGTTGGTTAATATATGTAGCCCAGTAGCAAAATCATTTTGAGCGCCACCCCAGCGACGAATCCATGATTGTTGACCATCATTATTTATTTTTAAAAGAATAGGGTCAAATTGTCCTCGATAACGAGTAGCTGCAAATTCAGGACTGTCTGAGTTTCCAAGTAATAGGTAGCCGTCATCGGTCGCAATCATATCTACGATAGATTCAGATCGAGCTCCACCAAAATTTCTTTCCCAAATTATATTTCCGTTATCATCTATTTTGATTACCCAGAAGTCACTTGTAGCGGACTGCGTGTCATTGCCTGTATTTAAGCCAGATTTATATCCTACAATAATAAAGCCCCCATCATTGGCTGGAATTATTTTTTTGAATTCATCTTGAAATTCTCCTCCATAAGTTTTGGACCAAAGGATATTACCTCCATTATCTGTTCTTAAAAGCCATCCATCTCCTTTTCCATTATTATTAGAAATATCATCATCATCAGACAGACTTAAACCCGCTACTAAATAGTCACCACCTGGAATGGCATATACAGCCCGAGGTAAATCACCAAAACTTCCACCGTAAGTACGAGACCATTCTACATTCGGTTGAGTGAATGAAAAGAGGTAAGTCATCATAAATAGGAATAGTGTAAAGCTTTTTTTCATTGTAAGTATTTGGTAAAGATATTTTCCTTGAAATGAGGTACAAAGATAACTCATTCCACTATAAAACGTTAGTTGCTAAGATAGTCTATTGAATTAAAATTCTCCGCATTGGTGTCACAAAAAAAAATATTTTTTAATGTGAAATTTATAAAATGGCTACGATAGGTATTGGAATGAGTGTCACGATTTAAGGATTTTAGCATATTTTAAAATTATGGCAAAATTCTTGCAATTTCATTAGTACAGATTTTCCCTCCTTTTTATTTTTTCGTAACATAACCATATAATAACATGAAAAGAATCATACTCATAGTGATTGTTCTTTTCCCCATCCTTACCACCGCTCAGATATATGTCGACTTCCATGCGGAAGGTGACCAGTCTGGAACATCCTGGGCGAATGCCTATAAACATCTTGGAGATGCGATTGAGGTAGCTGCTACTGGAGATCAAATCTGGGTAGCGGAAGGTATTTATTTTCCTTTTAATTTTGAAACGACAGATCAAGACTATTTTAATTGGAGGTATACTTTCGATTTTAATAAAGATATCGAAATCTACGGCGGCTTTACAGGAACAGAAACGTTCTTAGAAGCACGTAATCCTGAAGATCATCCTACAGTACTTAGTGGAAGATTTATCGATGATGGTGATATGTATCAAGTAAATACCGTTGTTACTTTTACTGGAGTGACCAACGCAGCAGTTCTAGATGGTTTTACTATTGAGAATGGGAATGCTAAAAATGAAAATAAAAATATAGGAGGAGGAATTTTGATTGAGGCCGTTTCGGCAGGTGTAAGTGCTAGCCCAATTATCAGAAATTGTACCATTCAAAATAATAATGCTTTCAGAGGTGCTGGGATAGGCTGTATTTCTAAAGATGGTGGAATGGTTTCACCGGTATTGTCTAGTTGTAAACTTCTGTTTAATGCAGCAACTGAAAAAGGAGGAGGAATACATAGTTATGCCGATGCCAGTAGTATTACGTTGGTTCTTGAAAACACTTCTTTTACCAGTAACCAAAGTCAACAAGGTGGTGCAGTCTCGTTAAAGAATGACAACGCTAATCTTAATGCTTATTTTACTCGATGTACTTTCGAAGGTAATCGTGCAACAAAAGGTGGTGCGATCCACAACGTAATAGAAGGATTGCATACATTAGCACCTAGTTTCACAGATTGTGAATTTAGAAGCAACCATGCTGATCAAGGTTATGGGGGAGCCATTTATAATTTTGCCAAAGGTGGGTTTTTAAATCTATCTTTAAATAACACAATATTTGATGGAAATACCACTACTAATTATGGTGGTGCGATTGCAAATGTTACTACTGGAGGTAGTTCTACTCCTATGATAAGTGGATCTAGTTTTTACAATAATGTAGCAAATCAAGGAGGAGCTATCTATAATTATGGAAGTGGTGGATCTACCAATCCAAAAATTACTTCTACTACCTTTTATAAAAATACAGCTCAAAGAGAAGGAGGAAGCATTATGAATTTTGGTTATGGAGAAGATTTAAAAGTAGAGATTGCCAATTGTACTTTTGCTAAGAATCAATCTTATTCTAATTTAGGTAGTATCTTTAATAAAGGAGATAGCTTTGCTAATCTAGAAGTAGAATTGGTTAACTCGATTTTATGGGATGAGGGAGTAGGAATGATTAATCAGCTTCCACTTACCATAACTGCTGGTAACAATATAATTAAGGGAACAGAATTGCCAGCGCATACGACGGATTTAGGAAGTAATTATCTAAATTATGATCCAGAATTTGTAGATATTGATAATGGCAATCTAAAATTAAGTTCTTGTTCTCCTGCAATAGATAATGGACAAGAGATTTCGTTTACTTCTGTTACAGAAGATAATGAAGGAAATGATCGAAAAGTAGGAAACTTAGATATTGGAGCTTTAGAAAGTCAAGTAAAAAGAGCTCTACTTGATGATCCAAATACGCTGTTCTCAGCAGATCATGAATACACAGATCCTCAAGGTTGGACTCATTATTATGATTGTGGACAAAACGTTTTATTACTTTCTTTAAAAAAGAACGGACAAAATATTGGTGCACTTGGTGATGGAAATTTCAGAGTGGAAATTTTAACAACACCAGCATATAAAAGTGGACTTGGAACAGAAATTACAGATGCCTCTTTTGTAAGCTCAACTTCTTGTTTTGCTATGAATCGCTATTGGAATGTAAGACCAACTGATCAGCCAAATGTTCCAGTAGGTGTACGGTTTTATTTTTCTGAGCAAGATATCCTAGAGATGATTGAGAGTAGTAATTATATTAGTTCTATTGAAGATGCTTATTTTTTCAAACTTAATAATAATGAAAATCCACGAGCAACGGAGGTTGAAATATCTGACTATCAAGAGTATGTTTTCGATCCAGTGGAAGCTTCTGAAAGTACTTGGACAAAAGGCCTTTTTCAAGGTTTTGAATATGCAGAATATGTGGTAAGTAGCTTTTCAGGAGGTGGTGCTACTACAGGAGCCAGTGTGAGTGCTTTACCAGTTGAGATGGTTAGCTTTAGAGGAGTAGAAAAGAATGATGTCGTTCAACTTACTTGGAGTACCGAAAGTGAATTCAATAGCTTAGGCTTTGAAATTCAACACCGTACAGACGGAGAAGATTGGGAGATACTTGGATTTAGAAATAGTAACGGAAATAGTTCTACTTTAAAAAATTACGAATTTAAGCATCAAAAGGCTTTACCCGGTGTACATTATTATAAACTTAGAGCCGTAGATAATGATGCGAGTTTTGAAGACTCTAAGATTATTTCTGTCAATGTTAGTAATGAACATTTTTCTACCTTGATCTATCCTAACCCGGTAACGAATACCAACGTAATCCGATACAATCGCGCAGGAGGTTCTTTAGATCTAGTAGTTGTTTATAATGCACAAGGTCAAGAAATTTATCGAGAGAATAATCTAGATGATGTACAAGATGATATTGAACTTCCACATATGTTGGCAGTAGGAGTTTATAACGTCGTCTTTTACTCTGGACAGAATAGTGAAATTCAACAATTGATTGTTCAAGAATAGGATTAGTATTTTTACACACTCACCTAATCCAGACATTATTAAGCTCTAGTAGCAACATTATTAAATGACAAAACGCAGTGACCAGAAGTGGTCACTGCGTTCGTTTTTTCTACCGATTTAATCTTTTCTAAAGGCGTCCTGCTTTGATAAATCGTTTTACAGTTTTCGTACCTGGAATCTGAAGTATATAATTTCCTTCCGGTAAATCATTTACAAAAATCTGAAAAACATTACCATTTTTATTGACAAAAATAGGTTGTGTTTTAATCAGAGCACCCATTGCATCATAAATTTGAATGGCGGCTTCTTGTGCTACCAAACTTTCCATTTCTAGCGTAAGCATTCCAATGGTTGGATTTGGATACAACTCTGTAATAGTAAAGTTTATCAAGCCAGAACCCGCCTCATTTACGACAGCGTTTGGCATATTAATTACAGTAACAGAAACTACCGCCTCATCATCTTCTTGTGGGGTGACACCGTCACCGTTTCCAGGGAATGAATCTCCATCGTTTTGGTTAACGAATAATACTTCCGTGAAATAATTGATGGTTCCTTCTTCATCCGCAAATAAGGTCAATGTCAAAGTTGCCGTTTCTCCAGCACCTAACGAAGGAATAGTCCAACGTTCTAACCATAAATCATAATCACCTGAAGATGGATTATCAGAAGTGTACGCTAAGCCTTCAGGTACCTCGGCAGTTACTCCAATGTTTTCAGCTTCGTCAGGTCCATTATTCGTAATGGTGATAACAAAATCGATATCTTCGTTTTGATCATTAATCGCTTGATCTACACTTACCGCTAACTCCAAATCAACTCTACCATCTCCAGTTCCAATTCCACCATCTTCTTCGGGCGTAAGGACTAGGAAAGCATAATCATCTTCTTCATTAGGACCGTTACCTGGGGTAGAATCAGGGTCGTCTTGATCAGCAGTTAATATCTCAGTGGTTACGGTTACATCCGTACCTTCAATCAAACTAAATAATTCAAGCTCCAGTGTGGCCGATGCTCCAGCAGCTAAACTACCTACGCCCCAAGTTTCAAAAAATAATTCATACGATCCTTGGCTAGTTACATCATCCGTGTACACAAATCCTTCAGGTAGGGGAGCCGCTACGGTAATTCCGGTAGCATCCTCCGGTCCATTATTGGTTACCGTAATCGTGAAAACGGTATTTTCATAATTCTCATAAAGTAAATTATCTGCACTAATACTAATAGATAAATCTGCTCCTGAAGGGGTAACATTTATTGGTGTCAAGGTTAGCGATGCATAATCGTCTTCTCCATTAGCGCCATTGCCCGGTGTAGAGTTAGGGTCGTCTTGATCTGAGGTTAGAACTTCAGTTGCCATGAGAATCTCTTCCCCTTCTACGACGCTAAATAAGGTTAGCTCTAAAGTAGCAGAAGCACCTGGAGCTAAGGTTCCAACATCCCAAGTTTCATTGAATAAAACATATTCTCCTTGACTGCTTACATCACTTGTATAAACAAATCCAGAAGGTAAGCCTCCTGAAACAGAAACTCCTGTCGCAGTACCAGGTCCATTATTCGTAACCACAATAGTAAAAATGGTGTTTTCAAAAATATCATAAATTAAATTATTAGCGGTTATATCAATCGATAGATCGGCGTCACCAGCTATCTCTTCGATTCTAATAACGGTCAGATTATTAGAAGAAAGATCAAAACAATCGGTACTGATTTCTTCTGTTTCAAAAAGGTTATCACCGACCATGATGTTTAGACTACCTGTATAAGAAAGTCCGTAAACAAGGCAAGTACCCGGACCAGCCGGATCGAAGTCCACTGCGTTGCCAG
>CALGJS010000060.1 GCA_937927835.1 uncultured Saprospiraceae bacterium
AACTACACTTACAGTCGTTGGAAGGGTCTGAGTGCTTATGCCCATGACGGCCAATTAGAAATTGATAACAACTGGGTAGAAAATATGATCCGTCCCATCGCATTGGGTCGAAAAAATTATCTGTTTGCTGGTTCAGACTCAGCAGCACAAAATCTGGCCGTACTATATTCCATCGTAAATACTTGCCACAAAAATAATATCAACGCTTATACTTACCTTCATTGGTTACTCAAAAAAGTAGCCGCCAATAAAGTCACTCCCGATGCCGTAGACTGGCTCCCTCATCGAATCAACCCAGAAACATTAGAGAATTTTAAATCGTAATTTTGAGACCTAGGTCATGCTCTGATTATGATAGCTCGGGGTTTAGTGGGGGGATACTTTTAGTTGACGAATTTCTATTTGAATTCTTACTGATTTTATAAAAAGAAAAACCATCAATAACGGAAATAGGATTACTAAAAAAATGACGTTAGCTAATCCATAATTCCCAGTTGATTTCAGTGAATTGATTATCCCAAAATAAATTGGGTCATTTTTATTGAAATAAGGTTTGGCTAATTTAACGTGATGTTGTTTACAGAAGGAAGTATTATTATGGCAAATCCAGGAGCATTCTTGGTTGAGTTTTTTAGCGGAATTGATAGCTGTTACCCCTTGGATTTGATATCCTTTCTCGCTGATCGTTAGTCTTGTGTATTCGTTTATTAGGATCATTCCGATGATTGGAAGGAGGAAGATGAAGAAGTAAAGAGATCGGGAATTTATTTTCATTTATGCTTTTTTTAATACTCTTTAAGCAATCTTATCAAACATAAGTAACAATCCCAATAGTATGCTAATTATTGAACCCAAAAAATTTCTTTGAACAGAATACAAATTCATGTCTTTGGAATTTGCATTAACTAAAGTATGAAATAAAAATGCACAACCACACAGAAAAAAAATTACTCCAAAAACATGATTAATTTTTATTAAATGAAAATTGAAAAATATATAATCCATAATTTCAAGTTTTACCTATCTGACTTAAATAAAATGTAAATATCATGACTGGAATTACAAATCCTAAAATTCCCAAACCATAGTTTCTTATTCTATTTCCCTTCTCACTACTCCTCTCGATTATTTCAATTGTCCAGAGAATAACTGGCAAAGAACATGCAATAAAAACATGTAAATATAAACCTACAAAATACTTCCATTGATACCAATTCAATAAGTCTGGTAAAAGAAAAACAACAATTAAACCATATGCTATTTTTTCAATAGTGATTAACCCTTCTAATTCTCGATATGACTTATTGAAGTTCAATCTGATTTTGGTGAACCTAAAAATTAATAAACCAATAATAATAACATCAACTCCTAACTTTAAAAATTCATTTCTTATTGTAAACCTAGAGAAGCTATTATCGGTAATATAAGTTCCGATTATCGCCCAGACTATCAATCCGCTAACAAACAACTCAACAATATTTATTACCTTTTTAGTTTTAATTCCCATCCTTATAATATTAAGCTTCATCCTCAAAAACTAAACCCCCTTAAACGTAGGCAAAGACTCCGTAATACTCCCAGCTCCTTTCTTATTGATTTTAAAGGTCACATCTTTGTTGGTCGTAAACAATAGAACTGTCGAAAATGACTTTTTAAGGTGTGATTTCAAAACTAGAAATGCCTCCTCCATCGTAAGTTCATCTTCTTGATCCTCCGTTTCTCTAGACCGATAGCGCAATTTAAGTAAAACCTTAAAGCCATCTTCCTCGTAAACTGGTCTAACAAATATATTTCTTAAGTTAGGTTTGCCAATAGTCTTGGCCATCGTTAATTTAGCAAAGCTGCCTTCTTGGGTACTTTCTAGTACCTGTTTCCAGAAAAGATCAAACACCTCTAAATAGGACATAAACCAAGGATTGTTAAATGAAAAAATTTCAATAAAAGTAACGATAAAAAACTAATTAAAAGTATCCAATCAACCAACCATCCTTTTCGCTAGAATAACCTTACCTTTGCACGCTTTTAGAAAATTATGGAATAAAGTCTATAAAATGGCTTAAAATAGAATCAATGAATATTTACACAGATATAGTAGCAGAAATTCAAGCGGCGGAACATATCGTTATCACGGCACACAAGTCTGCAGACGGAGACTCGATTGGTTCTTCTTTAGGTTTATTATATTTTATTGAAAAACTGGGTAAAAAAGCGGTTGTTTGTCATCCAGATAAAGCACCTGAATTTTTATACTGGTTGGATACCTCTTCCATTATTTTGATGGAGGAAAATCCAGTGGAAGTAACCGCTCAAATGAAAAAAGCAGATTTGATTTTCTGTTAAGATTATAATGCTACCAGTCGTGTTGGACCAGATATGCAAGTCTTATTAGAAGCAGCTACTTGTAAAAAAATAATGATTGACCATCATTTGAATCCGGAAGATTTTACAACGCTGAGTGTTTGTGATACTTCTGCGTCCTCAACGGCTCAATTAATTGTAGACTTAATAGAAATATCTGGACATTTAGGTTTGTTAGATGAAAAAATTGGTACACCATTATACTTAGGAATTTTGACGGATACGGGGACTTTTAGATTCAATTCTGTAAAACCACACACGCATGAAGTGTTGGCTAAAATTTTAGCGGCCGGCGTAAAACATGACTTAATTCATGAAAAGCTAAGTGATACCAATACCGAAAGTCGGTTACGATTACAAGGCTATGCGATGAGCGAAAAATTAGAAATTTTATACGAGCAGAATGTTGCTATTATTTCTTTATCAAAAGAAGAACTGGCTAAATATAATTACCGAAAAGGAGACACCGATAATTTGGCAAACTTGGCTTTATCGATAAAAGGAATGAGAGCAGCGATTGTATTTAGTGAACGAGACGGAATTATGAAAATTTCTTTTCGTTCGAAAGGTACTCAAAATCCTGTAAATGTTTTAGCAAAAGAACATTTTGATGGAGGTGGACACGCCAATGCTTCTGGAGGAATGAGTGAATTGACTGTTGAAGAAACCTTAGAAAAATTAAGACGGGTAATTCCAGAATATTTTCCAAAGCTTTCTATTGCTTCCCAAACACCATATTGATCCAGGAATTTCCATCCTTTTCAAACCATTCTTTCACTGTTGGAATTCTACCATTTAAGTCTTCCTTTAAATGCTCAACAGCAATATCTCTAACTAACCGAACTTGATTATCATTATTTCTAATAGTATCCCCAAAAAGTCGGATACAAAGTTCTACCCCATACATATGATGCAAAATGGATCGATGTTTTACATTAAAGTAAAACAGTTTTGATGAATCAATAAATTTATGAATTTTAAAATAGTCCTTCGCGATTCCTCCAAACTTAACCGCTGATAGTTCACTATGTTTCCAAATATCCATCTTGTTTTTTTTGCTAAAATAAATTTTATTTTTTTGAGGCCCTTAATCTCATGGTAATCACAAACTTCCAATCACCCGTTCCAACATTGGATTCGAATTGTCTTTTCTCCAAATAGCAGATAAAGTCGTTTTTTGTCGGATTTTTTTTAACTCAATAAACTGAAGTTTATTATGATTTTTCACAGTAAGAGATTTTGGAATAATGGAAAGGCCGAAACCATTTTCTACCAATTTAAAAATCGAGCTAGCATGGATCGTTGAATGAGAAACCTCGGGAGTAAAACCACAATCGTCAAAAATCTGCATTACCTTTTCATAGTATGATGGACTATACGTTGGATCGAACAGAATATAAGATTCATCTTGCACTTGATTAAGGCTCTTAAAATTTTGATTATTTATCTTGTGTTTTTTTGGAAGCACCAAACAGAAATGTTCTTCAATAATTGGTTGTATTTCTAGTCCTCTTGGCACTCGATTTACTCGGACAAATCCCATGTCCAACTCATAAGAAAGGATTCCTGCTATCTGCTTTTGGTTATCTAATTCTTTTAAACTAAAAACAACCGTCGGGTCGTCTTTTTTAAATTTAAGTAGAATTTTAGGAATGATTTCTTGCATCGCCGAACCAACATATCCAAACTTTAAATTCCCACCTTTTCCATCATTAAGCATCTTAGCATGAGCAAAAATATGATCAAGATGTTTCAGGTTTTTGGTTAATTCGATTTTCAGGTATTTACCTACTTCGGTCAATTCTACCTTTCGATTATGTCTTCGAAATAACTCAATCCCTAAAATTTCCTCTAATTGCTTGATTTGACGACTAAGCCCTGGTTGCGAAACAAAGAGTCTTTCAGCAGCCTTCCGGAAGTGAAGATCTTCTGCTACCGCAAGAAAATAGCGGATATGTCTTAAATCTAATTGATTACTGGGAAGCATCATTTCTGTTTAGTTATAGTATTGTTGGTTATCAAATATAATTCTATTTTTGTAAGAATCCTAAAGGTTAAACGTAGAATCATCGCCACTAAGTCACTAAGGCGCCAAGATTTTTTCCTTCGGAAAAACTTTACATTAAATTCAATTGAAAAGGACTAAAAGCTTATTATTAGGCTTATCATAATAAATCAAAAAAATATGACTTTTAAATACGGTATAGACGAACTCACGGTAGAGAAAGTAATGGCGATTGCCAATGGTGAACTAGAAGGGGTTTTAACGGAGGCAGCCATCAAGCAAATAGAAGATTGTAGAGAGAAAGTGGTATCGATGGCCAATGGTTCTAAAGCAGTCTATGGTGTTAATACGGGTTTTGGTCCCTTGTGCGATGTGCAGATCAAACCAGAAGAGACAGCACTTCTTCAAGAAAAATTATTGATTAGTCATGCGGTCGGTGTCGGAAATCCGATTGATAAAAAACTCTCTAAGATCATGTTGATCTGTAAGCTACAGGCCCTTTGTCAAGGATTTTCTGGTGTTCGACTAGAATTGATTGAGCGCTTATTAAACTTCATCAAGCAAGATTTAATTCCAGTAGTACCTGAACAAGGTTCGGTTGGAGCTTCTGGAGATTTAGCACCACTCTCTCATTTGTTTTTACCACTATTGGGCGAAGGAGAAATTTGGCAGGATGGTCAGCCAGTAGCTACCAAAGAGGTTTATGTAAAACACGGTATCTCTCCACTTCGTTTAGCAGCTAAGGAAGGTCTAGGTCTCATCAACGGAACGCAGTTTATTTTGGCGCATGCTATTTTGGGTCTAGATACGATGAAATACTTATTGGACCTTGCGGATGTTTCGGGAGCCATGAGTCTAGAAGGTTTTCAAGGAAGTGCTTCTCCGTTTAAGGAAGCACTACATCGGATCCGTCCATTCAAAGGCACCGTTATGGTTGCTGAACGAATGCGAATGCTACTAAAAGACAGTCAAAACCTTAAGAGTCATATTGATTGTGAGCGAGTGCAAGATCCTTATTCGATTAGATGTATTCCACAAGTCCACGGTGCTTCTAGAAATGCGTATTATCACTTAAAAGAATTGGCGGAAATAGAAATGAATGCCGTAACGGATAATCCAATTGTGCTTAGTCATACAGAGGCAATCTCTGGTGGAAACTTTCATGGACAACCTCTTGCCATGGCACTTGATTATGGTTCTATTGCTGCTGCTGAACTTGGGAATATTTCAGATAGGAGATCTTATCTTTTATTGGAAGGAAAATATGGATTGCCAAGATTACTCACCACTTCTGGTGGATTGAATAGTGGTTTTATGATTCCTCAGTATACCACGGCAGCTTTGGTGACGGAAAATAAGTCGCTTTGTTTCCCTCCTTCAGCGGATAGTATTCCTACTTCGTTGGGTCAAGAGGATCATGTTTCCATGGGCAGTATTTCTGGTCGACAGTTTAATCAGATTTTGAATAATTTAAAAAAGATTCTTGCAATTGAATTGATGTCTGCAGCACAGGCAATGGATTTTAGAAGACCGAATACATTTAGTGAGATGGTGGAATATAATTTTAAACTGATTCGGACGAAGGTGGATATGTTGGTGGAGGATCGGTTGTTGAAGGACGATATTAAGGAGATGATTTCGTTGGTGGAGACGCGGGCTTTTCGGGTGGAATAGAGGGGGTTTTTATAGGGATTTTCTCATACTTGTGAAAAGATGTTTTAATTGTTTTTTTCGCGCAGAGGCGCTGAGACACTTATGACGTGTATATCTTTAACGTGTTTTTTCGCGCAGGGCTTGTTTCGAAATTGTTTCGGAAGACACTTATTACGTGTATATCTTTAACGTGTTCTATGGAAAAAAATCCTTGTGTTTTTTGAGTTTAGTTTTTAAACAACTTCATAAATAGTAATTCAGATGAATAATTTTAGAGCAGAAATTTTAGCGGGTATTCCGGATTTATTGCCGGAGAAGAAGGTATATCGTTTGGATGTAAATCGGGCGCCGAAGCGGAAGGATATCTTGTCGAGAGAAGATAAGCAGTTGGCGATTCGGAATGCGTTGCGGTATTTTCCGGTAGAATGGCATGAGACGCTTGCTCCAGAATTTGCAGCGGAGCTGAAGGAATTTGGACGGGTTTATATGCATCGGTTTAAGCCTAGTTATGATATTTATGCTCGACCGATTGAGGAGTATCCTGCACAGACTCAACAGGCGGCGGGAATTATGTTGATGATTCAAAATAATTTAGATCCGGCGGTAGCGCAACATCCTGAGGAATTGATAACGTATGGTGGAAACGGTGCGGTCTTTCAAAACTGGGCACAGTATTTATTGACCATGCAATATCTTGCGACCATGACCGAGGAGCAAACCTTGCATATGTATAGTGGTCATCCAATGGGATTATTTCCTTCTTCTAAAGATGCACCGAGAGTTATTGTAACCAACGGAATGATGATTCCTAATTACTCTAAGCCAGATGATTGGGAACGCTTCAATGCGATGGGCGTGACGCAATATGGTCAGATGACGGCGGGATCGTACATGTATATCGGACCGCAAGGGATCGTGCATGGAACGACGATTACCGTGATGAATGCCTTTCGTAAGATTCTTGAGAAAGGAGAAACTAGAGGTGGAAAAATATTTTTAACTGCAGGACTTGGTGGGATGAGTGGCGCACAACCAAAGGCAGGAAATATCGCGGGTTGTATTACGATTTGTGCGGAGGTAAATCCAAAGGCTGCCACTAAAAGACATGAGCAAGGATGGGTCGATGTACTGATCGATAATGCAGATGAATTAGTTGCTAGGGTACGAACAGCACAGAAAAATGAAGAGGTAGTGTCGATTGCATTTATTGGAAACGTCGTTGAAGTTTGGGAGCGATTTTATGAGGAAGAAATTTATATCCATATTGGTTCTGATCAAACTTCTTTACATATCCCATGGACAGGAGGATACTACCCTGTTGGACTTTCCTATGAAGAATCAAATAGGTTGATTCGAGAAGAGCCGGATACATTTAGAGATCATGTAAAAACTTCCTTGAGAAGACATGCGGAAGCAGTAAATAAGCATACCGCAAAAGGAACTTATTTCTTTGATTATGGAAATGCTTTTTTGTTGGAAGCTTCTCGTGCGGGGGCGGATATTATGAACGAAAATAAGATTGATTTTAGGTATCCTTCTTATGTTCAGGATATTTTGGGGCCGATGTGTTTTGATTATGGATTTGGTCCGTTTAGATGGGTTTGTGCAAGTGGAAAGCCAGCTGATTTGGATAAGACG
>CALGJS010000061.1 GCA_937927835.1 uncultured Saprospiraceae bacterium
AAGAGACTAACTACCAAGATTTGATTATAGTTTTTTTACTTTTTAAAAAATTAACATGAGAGACTTTAAAAAAATGCAGTGTTGGAATTTAGGAATGGAAATAGTTGGGCTTGTTTATGAGTTATTGGAAAGATTACCTTCTTCTGGAATTCAAAAAATACTGCGATCCCGCTGGGATCGATCGAACGTGGGCCTCGAATCTCGGCTAACATAATGTGATCCCTCTGGGATCATTCTAAAAATGAAAAATGGTCTTATTCCTACTGGTAGAATAGTTTAAATATCCTAGCAAAAAGCAAAAAGCAAAAAAAACAATTAAATGAGCAATTTTAAAATATACGGTTGGTTAATTTGGGTACTGTTCCTAATACCGGGAATTAGCTTTGCCCAAAACGTAGACTTGGATAAAGTAAACGATCAGGTAAAAGAGAAATTTACGAGTCTAAAAGAACGATGGAAAAATGATCCGCTGAAGGTTAGTGGAGGAATTAACGCCTTTAGCAGCTTTAATCATATTTCAGGAATTGATCGCCGGAGAGATCCTTTTATCTGGCGGTTGAGTGCAAATCTGAACTTTGATTTTATGGGAATCTCTGCTCCGTTTGCGGCCAATTATTCGAGTGGAAATACGTTGTATTCTTTCCGTTTTCCTTCCTATAAATTACCTTCCTATCAGTTTGTGGGGATTAGTCCAACTTATAAATGGATCACGCTGCATTTTGGTACGCGGAGTATGAATTTCTCTGATTATACTTTGGCCAACCATAGTTTTTCTGGAGTTGGAATTGAATTAAAACCTGGACGATTTAGATTTAGTGCCATGACGGGAAGACTGCGAAGAGCCGTCGCGGAAGACTTAAATAGTTTACAAAATTTTGAACCTGTTTATAGACGAAAAGCTTGGGGTTTTAAAATTGGATACGACCATAAAAAAGACAATATTGCCTTGATTCTTTTCTCAGCAGAAGATGACGAAAATTCTATTCCTGAGCTGACCAGCTTTACCAATATTACGCCGATGGACAACGTGATTTTGGGATTACAAGGACAAAAGACTTTTGGTAAAACCTTTTTTAGATTTGATTTTGGTCGTAGTGCTTATAGTCGAAATAAAACGGCTCCAACTGTTACACCTGTCGATGAAGCCGGATGGTTGCGGCGAATTGGTGGATTACATACCGCGAGAATATCTTCGGGATATGATGATGCTTTTAATATCGGAACTGGACTCAATTTAAATTTTGGAACCCTTGAATTTAATTATGAAAGAGTCGGACCTGCTTACCGGACTTTAGGTGCTTTATTTTTCAATAATGATTTTGAAAATTTCACCATCAAACTTGCTGGACAGTTTCTAGATAAAAAACTTTCTATTCAAACCAATACAGGATTACAACGAAATAATCTCACAGGTTTAAAATTACAAACCAATAACCGTTTTGTAGGTTCTATCAATACCTCTTATCTTCCAAATCAAACTTGGAATTTTAATCTCAGTTATTCTAATTTTCAAACAACTAGTAAGCTCTCTGCTGTCACAATTCCTTTTGTACAATTAGACTCGATTGTGCTTGCGCAGGTTAGTCAACAAGCGAATTTTTCGGTGACACATACTGCAGGCAAACAAAAAAATGCCATTTGGATGTTGATGGGTGGTTATTATACTTCGAATAGTATTATTGATGATGAAATTCAAGAAAACCAAAAGACGGTAAACTACCAATCAAGCCTCCATTTTACCTATTTATTTCCGACCAGTAAATGGATGATTAACACCGCTTTACTGGGAAATTTAGGAAAGGTACCAGGCAGTGATATCTTGACGATTTCTCCTTCTGTCACCGTCGGAAAATCATTTTTAAATAAAAAATTAAAACTCAATGCCTCTCTCGCCTACTTAGTACTTTTTCTAAATGGTGCGGATACCAATAATATTTTGACCAGTCGAATGGGCATTAATTATCAGGTCACCAAAAAACAAAATTTGGGTTTAAATTTTCAATTAGCGAATCGCCATCAAAAGAGTGGATTAAATAATCCTACGGGATTTACAGAAGCAAATATTAGAATCAACTATGGATACCGTTTCTAGAAAACCAACATACATGAGTAATTTTTATCAACATCTTTGCAATATAGTTTCTAAACCAATTATCGGTATTATCCTCCTTTGCTGTCTTTTCAGTACGAATGGATATGCACAGCCTTTTCCGGTTTCAGTAAATACTCAATTGACAACACCGAGCTTACCTTATTTGGCAGATTATGTCGTAGAGAAACCTGAATCCATTCGAACCATCTTATTGTTGAATGATGATAGTCGACTCAATTACGAAGTTTTACTAAAAATCAGAATCTCAGGCCAAGGAATTGAACTAGCTTCGCGCGCTGACTATTTTTCTGCGCCCATTAATCTGATGTATAATGTACCAGAAATACTAACAGGCTTTGAATTAGCGGATTTATTTGATCCCAATAATTTGGAAATTACCGGGATGTCAAAAAGTGAGTTCTTAAAAACAGGACTACTTCCTGAAGGAATTTATACCATTTGTTTTGAAGCTTATGACATCAATCGTTTTGATGAATTGCCTGTTTCTAACGGAGGCTGTGCGGTAGCCAGTGTCATCGAACACGAACCACCCTATCTTGCTCAGCCAATTGGAATCACCCCTTTTACCGAACCAACTGTATTACCTTTTAATTGGCATCCAGGACACATCAATAACTTTTTAACGGAATATCGACTCTATCTCTACAAAGAAATTCCAGGGTGGACCTATGATCAAATTATTTTATCTCAGGCCCCATTATACACCGTTGAGACAAATTTCACCACCTATCCTTATGGTGCCTCTGATCCCTTACTGGAGCGAGGTGCCTCATACCTTTGGCGCGTACAAGCCTTAGACCCAGCAGGTTTTGAATTATTTAAAAATAATGGATTTAGTCAACTGGCCAAGTTTACATACGGGCAAGATTGTGATACGCCATTAGGTTTGCAAGCACTTACTGTCAGCGAAAGTTCCCAACTTATTCGTTGGGTAGATAGCAGTCCGGGTACTTATGAACTCCGAATGCGTGGAGAA
>CALGJS010000062.1 GCA_937927835.1 uncultured Saprospiraceae bacterium
ATTTTTCTCAAAAGGAGTGATCTTTGTAAAAGGATCATAAATAGTTTGCTTTACCATACTACTGTTTTTAGTCTGTTTGTTAAAATTAGCGGTGTGCAGTCACTAATTCCAGCGTCGTAAACGTGGAAACCGAACAAGAAATATTCGGTCAAGTAGATTGTAGGTAGGGAAAACGACACCATCAAAAGTATATTTATGACGAATGTCCGACTCCAAAGTATACAAAAATAATATATTTTTATGACTATAAAAATTTATTACTCATTTTCATTCACCTTAACTCCATTACAATCAGCCTGTTATGCGTAAAATTTTATTTATTTATTTTTTTTCAATTTCCTTGTTTAATCACTTATCTGCACAGAATTCAAGCAATGAAACGGAAAAAATTTCACCAGCCTTATCCGCTCAAGTGGTAAATGGGACAACTAATCTTGATTTTATCATCATTCTAAACAACCAAGCTGATTTAAGCGCTGCCGCAACTAAGACAGATAAGGTGAGCAAAGGCACTTATGTTTTATCTGAACTGCAAGCTACCGCTACCCAAACGCAAGGGGAACTAGTTGATTACCTGAATCAAGAATCTATGCCTTACCAAACTTTCTATGTCGTCAATGCCATCAAAGCTATTGGAAATGCGGATCAATTGATGAGCATTGCTCAATTTCCTATGGTAAAAAAAATAATTGCCAATAGTCCTTATCGTCTGGAAGATCCGACTGAAATTGCTGCTTCCCAACTCACTCCAACCGAAATAGAATGGGGCATTCAAATGATTGGTGCCGATCAAGTTTGGGAAATGGGTTATACTGGACAAGGTGCGGTCATCGGCGGACAAGACACCGGTTACGACTGGAGTCATCCAGCACTTCAAACAAAATACCGTGGTTATTATGCTATTACCGATACTGTAGATCATAATTATAACTGGCATGATGCGATTCATTCACTCAATCCACTCAACGGTGATACGACTAGTAGTGCCACGAACAACCCTTGCGGTTTAGATGTCTCTGAACCTTGTGATGATGGCTTCCACGGAACCCACACGATGGGTACCATGGTAGGATCAGATGGAGAAAATGAGGTTGGGGTTGCTCCCGATGCAAAATGGGTCGGTTGCCGAAATATGGAACGAAGCTGGGGAACACCTGCAACATATATCGAATGTTTTGAGTGGTTGATGGCTCCAACTGATTTAAATAATGAAAATCCCAATCCAGCGTTGGCTCCTCATGCTTTTGCTAACTCTTGGGGATGTCCTCCGGTCGAAGGTTGTGATACAAGTAATTTTAGCATCATGGAAACTGTGGTCAATAATGTAAAGGCTTCTGGAGTAGTAGTCGTTGTTTCGGCGGGAAATAGTGGTTCAGAATGTAGTACGGTTACTAATCCAGCAGCGATTTTTGAAAATAGTTTCACCGTAGGTTCTACACGATCCAATGATAATATTTCTGAATTTAGTAGTCGTGGCCCAGTTCTCGTAGATGGAAGTATGCGTATGAAACCGGATATCTCTGCACCCGGCTCACAGGTACGTTCTACCACACCCGACAACGAGTATGCAGTCTTTAGCGGTACTTCGATGGCTGGACCACATGTAGTCGGAGTAGTCGCATTGATTATTTCTGCAAATCCATCATTGGCTGGTCACGTAGATCAAATTGAGGCAATCATCAAACAGTCTGCCGTCGCAAAAATGACAGATCAGGATTGTGGTAATACGCCAGGATCTGCTGTTCCAAACAATACATATGGACATGGAAGAATTGATGCACTCGCGGCAGTACAACTCGCCTTAATGACAACTCCGACAGAGGAATTATTTTCTTCGCCCATCAATGTTTATCCTAATCCTTTTACCAATGAATTACATTTTGATTTGGGTGAAATAACGGGTCGTACTTCTGTAGAATTATTCAACGCGACGGGACAGTTGATGATGCAGTCAGCATTTGAAGGATCGGAAACTCATCAGTTGAATCTATCAGATTTAAGCACCGGTATTTATTTCTATCATTTAAAAAATGGTGATCGAGTGATGCGTGGGAAGGTGGTGAGAAAATAAAGATGTTGTAGAGGTCATAGATCAAAAACGTAGATACAAGTCATACCTTGTATCTACGTTTTTAGTTTTTACAAATCGTTATGATATTTTTTCAAACAACCTGATATTTCGGTTTCTTTCCTGCTAATACCGCTAATAAATTATCAACGGCCACCATCGCCATTTTTTCACGAGTAGCGACGGAGGCGCTGGCGATGTGTGGAAGGATAACGGTGTTTTTGAGCGTTAAAAATCGAGGATTTATGTTGGGTTCGTTTTCAAAAACATCTAAACCTGCCCCGGCAATTTTGTCTGATTCTAATGCGTCGAGCAGCGCTTCTTCGTCAATAATTCCTCCCCGGCTGGTGTTGATGAGAAAAGCAGACTGTTTCATTTTTTGTAAAGCCGCCTCATCTATCAGGTGATGGGTTTCATCATTGTAGGCTACATTTAAGGAAAGGAAATCTGATTGAAGGAGAACCTCATTAAATTTCACATAACGAAGTCCAAGTTGTTTTTCTTCTCGAACGGTCAGCCGTGTACGATTCCAGTAAACGACGTTCATATTAAAACCTCGTGCACGTTGTGTAAGTGCTTTACCGATTCGCCCCATACCAATAATTCCTAAAGTACTTCCGTGAATATCTGCTCCCATAAACTGCATAGGACTCCATCCTTTCCATTTTCCGCTGCGTAATAAATCACCTGCTTCCAATACTTTTCTGGCAGTCATTAACATCAAACCAAATGTCATATCTGCGGTCGTTTCCGTCAATACGTCTGGCGTATTTGTCACTATAATTTTTCGCTCAGTTGCAGCGGCAATATCAATATTATTATAACCAACAGCGTAATTACTTACGACCTTTAATCGTGGAGCAGCGTCCATTAATTCGGGAGAGATCGTATCTGTTAATAAACAAAGTAAGCCATCTTTATCAGATACTTTTTCTTTTAACTCTTCTGGTGTCATCACTCGGTCGTGCGGAAAAATTTCTAGATCAACTTTTTCTTCCAATTTTTCAGTTGCGACTTCTGGCAGTTCGCGGGTTAATAAAACTTTAGGTCGGTTGGTTGTCATAGGGGAGTTCAAGTTGAGCGTATAAAAAATCAATTTAATATAAAAAAGTTATTTAAAAACTTCTTTTTTAGAACATCTTCATTCTATGTTAGGTTGCAAAAATTCAATGTTTTAATAATCAATTTTAAAAAAAGTGTGACTACCATTTATTGGTAATCACACTTTTTTTATTTAAACATTCATCAAAAATGATATTTTAAAAATATTTCCATTTAATTCAATGTCACCTTTCGAGTAACCACTTTTTCATCCATTTTTAATCTAACCCAGTAGGTGCCTTTGGCTTGCTTTGTTAAATCAATTTGATAAGCATGACTGCTAAATGACTCTTCATTGGTCCGGTAAATTTCCTGTCCGATGGCGTTAAATACGCTGAGTTGAACTGCTGCGCTTCTTTCCATTTCTAAAGCTACTGCAAAAAGTCCGGTAGTTGGATTAGGGCTTAGGGTCAATGCGGTCAAACCGTCAATATCATCTACGTTAACTAAATTGTCTACCGTATAATTGCCTGTAAAAATACAACCATTATTATCTGTAATCTCCACCATATAATCTCCGCTCGGCAAGTTAGAAATATCCTCTGTGGTTACGCCATTAGACCAAACAAAAGTAAAAGGAGCTGCGCCACCACTAACGGTCACATCAATCGCTCCGTCGCTATTGGTTCCGGTCTCATCTGTAATATCGGCAGTAGCGGCATATCCCATACAAGCATTAATTATTTCGAAGGTTTCGGAGTAAGCACATCCATTAGATGCCGTAACCGTTACACTGTAAGTTCCAGGAATCAGGTTCATTAAGTCTTCCGATATTGCTCCATTAGACCATTGATAAGTATACGTATCATTGCCTGTTACCGTCAGATCAATACTACCGGGGGCGCCATTCATCAAATTGGTTGCTACTCCCTCAATCGTTGGAGCCAGACAATTTCTAACTCCTATATTGTCCAGTGCGATATCTGCGGTAAATACTGGGGAACCGTTATTATTAATATCACCAGAGATAGTTACCTCTACTACAGAACCAATAAAGTCATTCAGAGAAAGTGAACGCGATTCCCAGGCTTGTACGTCACTAGCCTGCTGCTGTCCGGAGATAATGTCGATGATTGATTCATTTCCCATCTGATCGCTTACTCTGACAATCAAATTACCAATAGCACCACCAAACATGTGATAATCAAATCCAAATTGTACATCATCTCCACCAGTCAAGTCAATACATTCGGTACTGATAATTCCTTCGTCTGTAAAGTTGGCTCCAGAAGTTTCCATATAAATATAATTACCGCTTCCTCCTGAACCAGTAGCTGGCCCTGTGCCATCGGAGGTCGTTGGTCCTGTCGCTACTTCAAAAAATAAATCTCCTTGATTAAAAAGAAAAGGTAGTTCTGTTGCACCTATTTGCAATCCTTCAAAATCTACCAAAAAGTCAGGTCCAACGGTTTGTTTATTAGCAACAATTTTAGAAGTAAGATCATTTGAATTATTAATGTCTCCCTCTAGCGCGGTACGTACACCTAATTGATAACTTCCTTCCACGGACAAATCTACGGTTGTCGTAAAAGTATAACTAATGGTCATTCCACTAGCCAATGGTCCAGGAATCATCTCCGTAGCAATCACAGTTCCATTTAACAAAGCTTCTACAGGAATATTAGATACTGGATCATTACTTAGATTGGTTATTTCGAAAGTAATGGTTTCGGCATTGGTTAATCCACAACCAGACACTGGAGAAGAAAATGCCTGCGTAGCAAGATCAGCCGAAGCATCTGGATCAAAACTTAATTCATACCCAAATATTCTATCCGGAGTAGCTTGATTTATTCCTCCTAAGATCAAGGTTTGAGCATCATCCCAAGTATTGGTAAGGAATAAACCACCTGCGAGGGCTCCGTCGGTATTCAAATCCTGATTTACATCTCTTCCTACTCCGGTTGGCATTCCAGTACTAAGATCTATCTGAGAAATTAAGGAATTAGAAGGATCTCCTGCCTGGTGAAAAACCCAGAGATAAGGACCTCCAACACTAATATCGTCAAAGGCTGCACCATACATTCCACCAAGTGTATGAGTGGTCACAGGAATCGTTGACAAAATAGCACCAGCAGTACTAATTGAATAAATAGGGGTATTAAAATTACCTACCCAAAAACCTCCATTTCCACCATTTAAACTCGCGTCGTAAGTAATAAAACGAATAGCATCAGGTGAACTGGTATTTACTGAATTAATCACGGTCTTGGTCGCTGGATCAATCTGATGAATCGAACCGGTATTGTTCGCTGCCCAGATATTTGTTCCATCCCAGGTCATCGCCCGGATGAAGCCCGAATCTTCATCAAATAATTCAGGTAAGATGAAATTTTCTACAAAATTTCCAGCGTTGTCTAAAACTACAACAGTATCTAGGTTCCAGTTAGCTGCCCAAAAAAAAGAGTCAACGTGAATAACTCCCGCCAAAGCACCCTGTCCACTGTCCGTGGTAGCATCATAATCAAATAATAAATCCCACTGTGCTAGTGAGGAAATATCAGGTGTAGGTACTGGCCCAGTCGGTCCTGCTGGAGCATACTCCGATTGAGCTACTAGGATACTAATATTAAGTACCGAAGCCAGCATTAATAGAAAAAATTGGTGTGTAGTTGTACTTTTCATGTAATTATTTTGAAAGGTTTTAAAATTATCAATAAAGAAGTTGTTTAAAGAGAATTCCCGTAAGATAAGGAATGGTTTTTTTATTTTATATAAAAAAAATCGAGTAGAGTAAGATAGGGCCGAACTTTTATACCTGCCCTACGGACAAAGGAGTTCTTCTAACCCTATCTTATCCCTCTCACACCACCGGACGTACGGTTCGCGTATCACGGCGGTTCATTAGTATTGAGTGTCT
>CALGJS010000063.1 GCA_937927835.1 uncultured Saprospiraceae bacterium
ATTGAATATGTTCGAGTTGCTCGGCCACATCGTGTACTTCCTCCCATTTAAAATTCATATGGTTACACAAAAAAGTTTCCCAGAGTCGGTGCTTACGTACTAGCCAGATGGCAATCTCTTCTCCTTCTTTTGTCAAGGCTAACTTTCCGTATTTTTCGTAGCTGACCAATGCTTTACCTTTCAGTTTTTTTAGCATACTACTCACCGAAGCTGGAGAGATATCCAGATACTCTGCTAGTTGACTACTTCCCACACGTTCGTCACCACTTTCTATAATTAAATAGAATAACGCTTTGAGATAATCTTCTTCTGTTTTCGTTAAAGTCATGGACTTTGGTAAGTTAATTATATACTCTTGCTTTTATGCTGGATTATTTGCCCTTTTCCAGCGCACTAAAAAATCATTCTATAAAACTCGCCGGGGCAGAGCCATCGGGATATTGTGTAAAGCTATACAATGTTAATTGGTTGATCGGTTAATTAGTCCTTCTAACGTATTCAACAAGAGCAAGCTTCGAGGAATTCTTTCGATTAAAAAATAATTATTCAAACAAACAATCTTCTACTCCTCTTCTCCGCTCATGACCGGATTTTCTTCTCCCGTCGATAACCAAAAATTATTTATACCTACTCCTTGAATACAGGTAACTCGTTGTAGGTTTACTAATTCTAATAATGCTAGAAAGTTAATGATTGCGTGCATTCGGTCTTCACAATCTCCAAATACCGATTCAAAATTAATCCGCTTAAATTGCTTGATTTTAGCCAAAATCTGAATTTGCTGACCAGCAACGGTTTGGTTATAGGTAAAGACTTTATGAACTGCCTTTTTCTTTTTATCTTCCAGGCGATTCATCACCCGCTGAAAGGTTTTCATCAACTTATAAAGCGTCAATGATTCCAATTCTATGTCTACCAACGCAGTTTCTCCAATCTTGCGCAAATCTTTGGTCGTATTTCCTCGAATATTCCGCAAACTACGATCTGCTTCCATCTTACGCATATCCTCCAATACACTCTTATAGCGCTTGTATTCCATCAGACGCAGAACAAGTTCCTCTCGAGGATCGATCTCATTTCCTTCCTCATCAATTGGCTTACGAGGAATCAACATTTTAGCTTTGATTCGCATCAAAGTAGCCGCTACCAAGATAAATTCACTTGCCAAATCAATGTTCAACGATTCCATCATTTTGATGTACAACAAAAATTCATTGGTAATCCCTGCGATCGGAATATCATTAATATCCAGCTCATCGCGCTCAATAAAGAACAACAATAAGTCAAACGGCCCTTCAAATTGAGGTAACTTTATCGTATATGTAGCACTCATTCTGGCATTTTATAAAAAAAAATCTTCAAAATTAGAGAAACAAAGGTACTAAAAACAAAACTTGCAATGGCGGGAATCGTATGAGAATTTACCGCTTTCTCACAAAAAGAAAAGGGACGAAAAATTACTGGATTTAAGGTATTTTTGTCAAGCATATAAAATCAAATTAATAATTCTATTATGTCCAACCTTACCAAGCCTGTTTTTAAGTATAAAAAGGGGCGCATCAAAAAAGACACCTTAATCGCTCTCTATAAAGGCATGCTATTTCCACGCATGATCGAAGAAAAAATGCTCATTCTACTCCGTCAAGGCAAAATCAGCAAATGGTTTTCCGGAATTGGCCAGGAAGCTATCTCCGTAGGTGCTACTTTCGCACTAGAATCTGACGAGTTTATTTTCCCAATGCACCGTAATCTTGGTGTTTTTACCAGTCGTAATATTCCATTAGAACGACTATTTGCGCAATGGCAGGGAAAAGCAATGGGTTTTACCAAAGGAAGAGATCGTTCTTTTCACTTTGGAGCACCCGATTACCATGTTGTGGGAATGATTTCTCACCTCGGCCCACAGCTTTCTTTAGCAGGCGGTACAGCATTGGCGCATCAACTAAAAAAAGAAAATAAAGTCTCCTTAGCTTTTACCGGAGAAGGTGGTACTAGTGAAGGAGAATTTCACGAAGCACTCAATGTCGCCGCAGTATGGCAATTGCCTGTTATTTTTATTATTGAGAATAATGGATATGGTTTATCAACCCCAGCTAGCGAACAATACCGATGTGAGCACCTCGCCGATCGTGGTAAAGGTTATGGTATGAAATCTATGACCATTGATGGAAATAATATTTTGGAAGTTTATAACACCATCAATAAGGTCGCGAAGGATCTTCGTAAAAATCCAGAACCCGTACTGATTGAATGCCAGACTTTCCGAATGCGAGGTCATGAGGAAGCATCCGGTACGAAGTATGTTCCAAAAAAATTAATGGAAGAATGGGGTGCTAAAGATCCTTTGGATAATTATGAGCGTTGGCTAGAAGCAGAAGGTATTTTATCTGAAATAGATATCGCTGCTATTCGAAAAGAAAATAAAGCGAGAATTGAAGCAGCACTAAAAATTGCTGGAGACGAACCTACGGTAACGGCAAACTTAGAGGAAGAACTAGCAGATGTTTATGCACCGTTTGAGTTTGTTGAGACAACTCCTGACAGTGGTAAGCAAACAGATAAAAGATTTATTGATGCCATCTCGGATGCCTTGCGACAAAGTATGGAAAAGCATGATGATCTAGTATTGATGGGACAAGACATCGCAGAGTATGGTGGTGTTTTTAAAATTACAGATGGTTTTGTAAAAGCTTTTGGTAAAGATAGAGTTCGAAATACACCGCTTTGTGAAAGTGCTATTTTAGGAATTGGTTTAGGGCTGAGTATCAAAGGAATGAAAGCGATGGTAGAGATGCAGTTTGCTGATTTTGTTACTTGTGGTTTTAATCAGATTGTAAATAATTTAGCAAAACTACATTACCGTTGGGCACAAAAAGCCGACGTTGTTATCCGTATGCCTTGTGGAGGTGGAATGGGGGCTGGTCCTTTCCATTCGCAAACCAACGAAGCATGGTTTTTTCATACACCAGGTTTAAAAATTGTTTATCCTTCTAATCCATACGATGCCAAAGGATTATTATTAGCAGCGTTAGAAGATCCGAATCCAGTCTTATTTTTTGAACATAAGGCACTCTATCGAAGTATGACCGAATCTGTTCCAGATGATTATTATACGTTAGAAATTGGAAAAGCGAAAGTAGTTAAAGAGGGAACACGCGCCAGCATCATTACGTATGCACAAGGGGTGAATTGGGCGAAAACAGTCGCAGAAGAAATCGGACTTGATGTTGAAATTTTAGATCTACGAAGTCTTATACCGCTTGATTATGATGCTATTCGCGAAACGGTTGCAAAAACCAATCGCGTATTAATTTTGCACGAAGACAGTTTAACCGGTGGAATTGGTGGCGAGATTTCTGCTTGGATTTCAGAACACTGTTTTGAGCATTTGGATGCACCGGTCGTTCGATGTGGTAGCTTAGATACACCGATTCCTTTTTCTAAAGATCTAGAAAAAATGTATCAGCCAGTGGAAAGATTTAAAGAAAAACTAGCCGCTTTGTTAGCTTATTAAAAAACTGGGACTGTTCCACTAAGTGTGTCATTTCGCATGCGCATCTCGGTCTCCGCAATACTGCGGAGCAAGCTCTAAAGGAAGCCCTGCGCGCTGACACACTTTAACAGAACAACCTCAAAAAATATTATAAATGCCCCCTTTCTCTTTGAGATTGGGGGTTTGTTGTTTTAGTTAATAGACTTTATTCCAAAATTATTTATATGCTCCCAAATAATCTTTTTAATCAGCTTTTCAGCTTTTTTTTCGTCCATAGCACGGCTATGCACTCAAAAAAGAGCTTCAATCTGATCAAAAATCTCTATTTGGTTTCTATACAAAACATCTCGGAATAAAGTCTAATGATTTGGATTAAGAATCCCATATTCTACGATATCTCTAAATTCCCCTTCTTTTAATACATGATCCCGTCGAAGACCTTCTTGGATCATTCCATTTTTAATCATCGTTCGTCCTGAGGCTGGATTCTTGATGTTGGATCGCAAAAATGTAGATCTCCTTCTTTTTAAATCCATCCTCCGCCATCTTGACCCAAAAGATCGCATTTTCGGCTGTGTACGGATAAGGAATCGTCGCAGTAGCATCTGCGATTTTAGGATTATTAACATGATTGACGATATCTGATAGATCATTTAGGGTTGATGCTCTAAGAATCAGTCTATTGGTTGTAAGTATTGGAAATTTGGCGCTCATTGGTAAATATTTAGTCTAGTCCTAGAACAGTGAACTACCCCGACCCAAGGGTACGGGGCATCAAAATTATCCTAAAAAGGAGTTTTGATTTTTCAGCGTTTCATCACAATCTGCATTCTATAAAGAATGACTTACAATCGCTCCACACTTGTTTTCTACCGTCCCGGTAGAATATTGTTTTAAGCCCTCACGGTGGATATTTTTCGCAGCATTCAAATCCCGATCTATAATCCTTCCGCAGCCCTGACACATAAATCTACGGTCCGATAAACTTATTTCGTTTTTGTGACCACATTCATAATCTAACTTAGAGGACGCAAAGTAACGGCCAATCAGAATCGTGGTTTTTCCAAACCATTCACATTTATACTTTAGTTGTTCCTTAATTCTACCCCAGGCAACATTAGAAATATGCTTCGCTAATTTGCGATTACGGAGTAGTCCT
>CALGJS010000064.1 GCA_937927835.1 uncultured Saprospiraceae bacterium
GGATCTAAAATAAATTCTTTCCCATTAAAGTCTCCTACAAAATATTGTGTACCTGAACCACCATTGGGTGCACCAGGATTGATACTTAGCAACATAACATATTTTGTTTCACCAGTAGCAGCAACTTTTATTGGAAAAATATCCGGACATTCCCAAACACCTCCATGATCTCCATATTCTTTTCCAAAATTACTCAAGTGCATCCAGCTTTTTAAATCTTGCGATCCCCAAAACATCACATGATTACCAGCCGCAAAAACCATTAACCATTGGCTAGAAGGTTCATCCCAAATAACTTTTGGATCTCGAAAATCTTTTATCTTTTCCGTATTTGGAATGACTGGATTGTTTTTGTATTTGGTCCAAGTACGACCTTTATCCAAGCTATAAGCGATGCTTTGATATTGAAAATCGTTGGTCTTTGCTCGCTCTCCTGCCATCAAATGATGTGTAAAAATTGCGATCATTGGAGGTTTATTATCCTTTCCAAAACCACTGGTATTTTTCCAATCAATCACTGCACTCCCAGAAAAAATATACCCTAAAGAATCTGGATAAAGTCCAATTGGCAGATGCTCCCAATTCACTAAATCTTCGGATACGGCATGTCCCCAATGCATCGGTCCCCAAACGGTACTGTCCGGATAATATTGATAAAAAAGATGGTATTCCCCTTCGTAATAAACCATTCCATTAGGATCATTCATCCAATTAGCGGCAGGAGAAAAATGATATTGTGGACGGTGCGGCTCATTATAATAATCCGCCGTTTTATTTTCTGTCATGGCAGTTTTATCTGATACTTTATCTGCATTTTGCTCACAGGCAAAAACGGTAAAAAGTAAAACACCGAAAAAAAACAATCTATAAAAATTCAATTTCATAATTAATACCATTTAAAAAGTGTTCAATTAACACTCAATTTCCCAAATAAATATTTTAATACTTTCAACAAGCGAAGCGCTTCAACATCCTTACTTACCTAACGAATCCTGCATATCTTCCAGCGCCACTCCCTTCGTTTCAGGCATCATTTTATAAACAAAAATTAATTGCAAAAGCATCATAAATGCAAAAAAGTAAAAAACCGGTCCTTGCCCTAATTTAGTAAATAAAACAGGAACCATCGCCGGAATAATCGCCGCTAATACCCAATGTACACTAGAGCCAAAAGCTTGTCCACTAGAGCGCAAATGGTTGGGAAATATTTCTGAAATAAAAACCCAGATCACCGCTCCTTGACCAATGGCGTGAGCAGCTATAAATAGAAATAGAAAAATTGGAACTGCCATTCCTGTCATTCCACTTGAAAAGGCATAACCTACCATACTCAATGAAATAATATAACCGATTGATCCTACGTACATTAGTTGACGTCGTCCAAATTTATCAATCAAAGACATTCCAATGAGTGTAAAAATTAAGTTCACTACACCAACGCCAATACTACTTAAAAGTGCAGTTTGCGCACCAAGTCCAGCTCCTTCAAATATCCGAGGAGCATAATATAAAAGCGCATTGATTCCCGAAAACTGATTAAAGAAAGCGATTAAAAAAGCCAAACTTAATGGAAATCGATATTTTCCCATAAAAATACTTTCTCCAGTTGCCGCTGCTTCATTATTTTCCTGGATCGTTTTTATCACACCTTGAACCTCCTCTTCAGGATAGATTTGAGAAAGCACTTTAGCAGCCTCAACCGTATCATTCTTTGCAGTAATCAACCACCGTGGACTCTCTGGAATTCTTAAAACCATCAAGGTATAAATAATCGCTGGAATCGCTTCCACTCCAATCATATATCGCCAAGCTTCTTGTTGGATAGACTCACTGATGAGATAGTTTGATAAAAAAGCTACCAAGATTCCAAAGACAATATTGAATTGATAAGTCCCAACCAATTTCCCTCTATTTTCTGCTGGCGCTATTTCAGAAATATAGGCTGGCCCTGCAATGGTCGAAGCTCCAACTCCAAGACCTCCAATAAAGCGAAAGAAAGCGAACGCGAATGGATCTGAAACCAGCGCAGCACCGATAGCCGACAGACTGTAGAGAATTCCGATGGCAATTAAAGTCTTTTTTCGTCCTAATTTTTCCGTAGGAATTCCACCAAACATCGCCCCAATCACCGTTCCCCACAAAGCAGAAGACATCACCACAAACCCATGAAACCAATCTCCTCGTGGCCATAATTTTTGTAATTCTAAATCAGCTCCAGAAATAACCACGGTATCAAAACCAAATAAAAATCCAGCCAAAGCTACGGTAATCGACCAGGCAAATATCTTATTGTTTTTCATAGATTAAAGTATGTTTCGTTAAATTTTGAAACCTCAATATAGCGAATTGTTTATAAAACCATGATTTTTTTAAATAGGAGGTTTTAAGTAATAATTTTTTAATTAATAATTAATTCCTGCGTACCGATCAAGGTATGCCTCTTCTATCGTATTCTGATAAGATTTCTTTTATCGTAATTCTAGATATAAATAAATGATGCTCAATCGAAGTATTTGATTTTGCGCTTGAATTTGCTTTTGATTTTTGAAAATTCATTAAAGCGTCCATCCAATAACTTGTCTAATTCTTCTCTCATAAGCATTCCTAAATACTATTCGTCTTTACCAGTAAATTTATTACCTTAGCCTTATGTTAAATCGATTAAAAAATATCGGCCCAGGTGCTTTGGTGGCTGCGGCATTTATAGGTCCTGGAACCGTTACGGCTTGTTCGCTTGCTGGATCAAAGTTTGGTTATGCGCTTTTATGGGCGCTCGCAATTTCGACGATTGCCACCATCGTTTTACAGGAAATGGCGGCAAGGGCGGGTCTTGTTACCCGTCGTGGTTTAGCAGAATTAATTCGAGCAGCCTTACCAAGTCCTTGGTTTAGAAAATTGATGCTAGGAATTATTTTTTCGGCAATTGTCATTGGCAATGCTGCTTACGAAGCAGGGAACCTGACAGGAGGTGTCTTGGGTTTACAAGCCATCGTTCCAGAGGAAATGGTGGCTAAAGAAATATGGTTATTGCTGCTTGGTTTGTTGGCTGCTATTTTATTGTATATCGGTAATTATAAAATTTTGGAGCGGGTTCTAGTCGTTCTGGTAATTATCATGAGTCTTGCTTTTATCATTACTGCTTTGGCCAGTAGTCCAAATTGGGGTGCGATTGAAAAAGGTCTTTATACGTTCCAACGTCCCGAGGGAAGTTTATGGATGGTCCTTGGATTGGTGGGCACGACCGTAGTTCCATATAATTTATTTTTACATGCTTCTATTGTTCAAAAAAAATGGTCTAGTCCATCGGATTTACCAGCGGTCAAATTTGACACCGGTGCTTCTATTTTATTAGGAGGCTTGGTGAGTATGGCGGTGCTTTTGTGTGCGATTCCGCTGGCGGGAACTACGTTGAGCAATGCAGGTGATCTGGCGCGTGGACTAGAACCATTGCTCGGTTCTTATGCGCGATACTTTTTAGGAATTGGACTTTTTGCCGCAGGGTTAACTTCTGCGATTACCGCTCCCTTGGCCGCAGGATATGTCGCCGCCGGATGCTTTGGTTGGGACAATTCGATGCGTAGTGGAAAGTTTAGAATGGTTTGGGCATTGGTATTATTCTTAGGCGTGGCTTCCTCTTTTTTAAAAATAAAACCATTAGAAATTATTCAATTTGCTCAGATTGCTAATGGATTGTTATTACCATTGATCGCCGGGATTCTACTCTGGGTGATGAATCAGGAAAATTTGCTTGGGAAATATCGAAATAATTTGTTGCAGAATTTATTAGGAGGGAGTGTGTTTCTTTTTGCTTGTTTTTTGGGAGCGAAAGGGATATGGAAGGTATTTGGGTAAATGTTGAATGGTTTAATCGTTGATTTGTTTAATCGTTTAACCTGCCTGCCATGCCTACGGCAGGAGATCCGGCAGGCAGGTCGTTGATTAAAGTTCGTCATTTTTAAGCATTGAGGTTGAGGTTGATTTTTGTTTTTTGCCTTGCTGTCTTCTAACTTCCTAAAGGAAGAACCACTTCCCACTCTTTTATTACTGGTGTGGTCTTTATTTATTTTTTACTTTTTTGATTGGTATCTTTTTTAGACAATGCGTACACTAGAATTATGAAAAAAATAATATATATTAACTGTGATCTTGGAGAAGGACTTAACCTAGCTCCGCAATTGATGCCGATGATTGATGCAGCTAATATTGCTTGTGGTGGACATGCGGGAGATAATGAAACGATCAGTTCTTGCATTCAACTTGCGCAAGAAAATGAGGTGCTGATTGGGCTTCATCCTGGTTATCCGGATCGGGAGAATTTTGGTAGAAAAACCATGGAGATGTCTACCTTAGATTTGTGGGATACTTTGGCGGCACAGATCAGTAATTTTATTCGAATTGCACAAGAATTTAAAGCGGAGATTCATCATATCAAATTGCATGGCGCCTTGTATCACGACGTGGCATACGATGAAGGCTTGTCTAGAATTTTTATTTCCGTATTGAAAAACTATAGTAGTGATTGGGTAATTTTTTGTCCACCGGGATCGGTGTTGGCAGAGACGGGCGCACGAGCAGGTTATCCTATTTGGGGAGAAGGTTTTTTGGATAGAAATTATAATGATGATGGGAAATTATTATCGAGGATTGAACCAAGTGCTATGATTAGAGATCCCGAATTGGCTTGGAATCATGCCAAGCATATCATTCGAACAGGGAACGTAATTTCCGTTTCAGGAACTGAAGTTCCACTCATGGTAGATACTTTTTGTGTACATGGTGACAATCCAAAAGCGATAGAAATTCTTAATTATTTGAGGAATCAGATGAAGGATGGGAAA
>CALGJS010000065.1 GCA_937927835.1 uncultured Saprospiraceae bacterium
TCAATCTCCGCTTTATTCGTAGAAGGATAATTGTATCAACATCAGTAAGAACCTTGCCTAGAGGAGCTAACTACCGTTAATTTACATTTTTGCTTTAAAATACTAGGCAATTTCCCTCAAAACTGTTATCTTTGCAATCATTTTGGGAAAAAACCCAACTTTGGACTTAAATTTCAAATAGATATACAATGGAATCAGTAGTAATTAGCGCTAATGCCCGCCCAGCAACAGGAAAAAAAGCAACAAAAGCAACTCGCCGAGAAGGTTTAGTTCCTTGTGTAATTTATGGTGGAGATAAAGTGATTCACTGTAGTGGTCGTGCCCTAGATTTTCGAAGTCTAGTTTACACGCCCGCCTTTAAGTTGGCTGAAATAACAGTGGACGGTACTACCTATAAATGTATTTTAAAAGATATTACCTTTCATCCGGTAACAGATGAGATCGAACATATGGACTTTTTACAGCTAGTAGATGGTAAACCATTGAAAGTTATGATTCCTATCCGATTCAGAGGGGTCGCTCCTGGTGTAAAAACAGGTGGTCGTTTGAATCAGAAAGTACGTAGAGTAAAAATCAAAACAACACCAGAAAACTTAGTTCCGGAATTGTTTGTAGATATCTCAAACGTACAATTAAACGAATCTGTTCGAGTTCGTGATATCGAAGTAACAGATAAAATGGAAGTAATGACTTCTATGAATATTCCAGTTGCATCCGTTGAAACTCCACGTGCATTACGTAGTGCAGCGGCTGAAATAGAAGAAGCAGAAGCGGCAGAAGCAGCAGAAGGTGCAGAAGCAGCAGAAGCAGCTCCAGCGGAATAAGCAAAGAAAATTACTTTTCTAAAATAAAAAGAGAGATATTGGGAAAACCAATATCTCTTTTTTAGTTTTAAAATATAATGAATCAGTAATTTTTATGATAAACTAGTTGAATGAAAATAAAGGAGAGAATAAATTTTGCTTCTCTTATTTTTCTTATTCGTAAAATACGTTCAAGGGAAGCCAACTAGCCAACCAGCAAAAAAAACATCATGCGCGTTACGCTAATCCAAACCAACCTTCATTGGGAAAATCCCACTGCAAATCGAGAAATGTTTTCTGCAAAGTTTGCCAATTTAATTGGTAAGACGGATCTCGTTGTTATTCCAGAAATGTTTACGACGGGTTTTAGTATGCAATCAAAAGAACTAGCTGAAACAATGGATGGACCAACCGTTCATTGGATGAAAGATGCTGCCTTTGAAATAGGAGCAGTAATTACCGGAAGTATGATTATCCAAGAAGGAGAGGATTTCTTTAATCGATTGCTATGGGCAACGCCGACCGGAGAAATTTTTCACTACGATAAAAAACACCTTTTTACACTGGCTGGAGAACAAAAGCATTTTGCCCCAGGAACTGAACGCATCACGATTGATTATATGGGGTGGAAAATTTGCCCATTAATTTGTTATGATTTACGATTTCCAGTTTGGTCTAGAAATACAGAGGATTACGACCTACTGCTTTACGTTGCGAGTTGGCCTGATCGTCGACGGGAAGCTTGGCAAACCTTACTCAAGGCTCGAGCTATCGAAAATCAGTGTTATACCATTGGTGTCAATCGAGTAGGAGAGGATGGTTCAAAATTATCTTATGCGGGTGATTCTACCTTAATAGATTTTGCTGGAAAATCCCTTTTAGCCGTAGAAACCGTAGAAGGAGAATTCACTGCTGAAATCTCCTTATCCAAACGCCAGGACTTTATTGGGAAACTACCTTTCCTCGAAGATCGCGATCAGTTTACGCTATAGCATTTTTTAGTTGACCTATCTCTATATTAAAATAATATACATTTTTTTAAATGTGTTCTCGAAAGACCTTTCGGCCAATATTCTTAAATAGTATAACGTTTGGTTGTTATCTATAAAAACTGATTACATGTTACGGAAAATATTAGGTACCCCTCATTTGATTACTGCCGTAGTCCTTCTATTTTTTTTGAGCGCTTGTTCGGCACTTCGACCTGCAGATAGTAGTATCCCAAGGCCGCGGAAGCCTCGTAGCACGACTTCCCGTAATACTTCCACTACCGCTGTCTCTTCTCTTCGAACGGATATCATTCAGACAGCTCGTAAATATCAAGGTAGTAAATATAAATATGGTGGGACAACGCCGAAAGGTTTTGACTGTTCTGGTTTTACATCCTATGTTTTAATAAAACATAAAGTGGACCTAGCCCGTAATTCCCGCGCTCAGGCTAAACAAGGGAAAAAGATTAGAACGGTTGCTGCCAAACCTGGTGATCTGCTCTTTTTTGGATCAAGAGGAAAAGTATCTCACGTAGCAATCGTTACCCAAAATGATGCTAGTGGTCTGAAAGTTATTCATAGTACTTCTTCTAAGGGAGTTATCGAACAAAATATTACCCATTCTGATTATTGGCAATCCCGCCTCTTATTCGCTCGAAAAATATTGGACTAAGAATCAGTTCAAACCTTTATATCTTATTTTTTTAATCGGTGTTTAGAATTCCCCGTACCCTTGGGTCGGGGATGAATAAACTGCCCGAAAGGGCAAACTAAAGACACTATTAAACTAAAACTTTTTGTTGTTTTATAAATAAACTTTTTGTATTTTTATGTCATGTTAAAGGCATATAAATATCGACTTTTTCCAACTCAAAAACAATCAGACTTGCTTGCGAAGCATTTTGGTCACTGTCGTTTTATTTATAATCACTTTCTGGGAAAATCTATTAC
>CALGJS010000066.1 GCA_937927835.1 uncultured Saprospiraceae bacterium
GTTAACGGATCGTGGCTCGACAATACTTCCTTTACTATACTCTTTTTGTAGGCTGCTGAATACCTAACCTGTCTTCTACTTTTAAACTTAGTCACAATTCTTCGTAATTTTGTGTCAAGTAATTTCAGGAGTAGACCTTGAGTCGTTGAATAATAAACTTCTTTTTGGTTAAAACAACAAGATAAGAGTTCACGAAATTTCACCTCGCTCCTAGAGGAGGTTTCGTAATTTTTTTATCGAATTATTTTTTTATAATTTTAAAAGTTTGGCTTTTTTTATTTGTTTTTATTTTTAGAAAATAGAGTCCGGATGGATGATTTTTTAAGTTGACTTTTTGGGTAGAACTCGTTTGGATATTATTTTTTTGGGAAATTAAATTGCCACGTAAGTCGTAGATTTTATATTGGTAAAAACTATTTTCATTGGTGGAAATAAAATGGATACTTAAATAATCGTGGGTTGGATTTGGTGAGATTTTTAAGTAATTATTTAAATCAATTTCTGTAGCGGTACTCATGTCTACCACATAATCAAAGCTAGCGGTACAATCCAAAACATCCGTAATGGTTACACTATAATTATCAGGAGTTAGATTATCGATATCTTCTGTAGTGGCACCATTATTCCATAAAAAATTAAAAGGCGCTTCGCCATCTGTAACCGTCAAATTTATTGTACCATTATTTGACGTTGTCGCAGATTGAATTGCAGCTTCTGCCATGACCTCATTTTTGCTGATCAGTGCAGAAATTTGTGTGGAAGATACTTGTATTGGATTCCCGTCATTTTCGACTACGGTCTCTGTCAATGTTGGCATTTCTCCGAAACCGACCTCCGCTGTTTCTGCAAGATCCGTCATCGTAAATTTCAAAATAAATAACACACTACTATCCACCAACACTAATGGTACTCCAGCAGAATTATCCAACCAAAAATATCCTAGCCCTCCATTTTCAATACTATCCATATTGGTCAAAAAATTATTCGCCAATACGGGATGAATTCCTTCGATAGAATGAAAGACTAAGGAATTAGCATTCCAACGAACAGAAGATTGAAAATTTCGAACATTGATAAAATCACGGGTCTGCAATGGCAAACGTACCGTATCATTTACACAAACTACTTGATCTGTAAAAAAATATTCTACCGGCGCCTGTCCCATCAGAAGGTTGGTGCTACCATAAAAAAAGAGTAAAATTAACCACTGAAAAGATTTCATCTTATTATTTTAAAATCCCAAAGTATCTTGATAAATAACATGACCATTTTCATCCAATGGACTTACGCCCAAACTATGAAAGCGATACCACATAAAAAGAATCATTCCCAAAATAAATAAGGCTCCCCAAAAGGTAAACTTCCAGCCCCATTCATTCCCAATATATTCATCTCCTCTCCGTCCTTCAAAAGGCGAATGTTGATGTCGATTTTTTATTTGTGCCATGTTAAAAAGTTTTATAAACTTTTTGCTATTGGCTATTGGCTTTTTGCTATTGGCTTCTCTAAATCGCGGTGCAAGAGATGCCGATAGTGGAAAGCTAATAGCTAACAACAATTTAATAGAAGCAAAAATACGCAAGTATCCCGAGAATAAAATTTACGATATGTCTTCTATTATAAAACTATACGGTCTAAAAATTGCGTTATATAACTAAGTGCTTGTCAAATACGGTATGATAAAGCCTTCCAAACGAAAGTAATAAAAGGCCAAACCAGTAATTTTTTGAGAAAAAACAGGTTAGACCTTGGTTTTAGACCAATCTTATTACAGAAGTTTGTATATTTAACAGTAGCTGTCATGAAAATTTGACAAGCGCTATGTTTGCCGACTGCTTCTACATTTACAAACTGATACCACATAAATTATATGAAAAATATTGCACTGATCATTTCGGTTTCCTTTTTAAGTTCTGCGTTATCGGTTTTTCTGTATCGTTATTTTGAAAAACCAACGATTATCTATCGCGAAGCTCCGAGTGCAATGCTTACGAATTATAGCGATCCTGCCTCTGAGATGTTGTCAGGTAAAGCACAACGCACCTTTCTTTCTTCTTCTCCAACTGATTTTATTTCTGCCGCAGAAGCAGTCACTCCAGCAGTGGTAAATATCAAAGCCAGTCAAAGCAGTGATTTTGATTTTTGGGGCGGTACTTATGGAGGCTCATCTGGATCAGGAGTTATTATTTCTGAAGACGGTTATATCGTTACAAACAATCACGTAATTGAAGAAGGAAAGCGACTCGAAGTAACCTTAAACGATCACCGAAAATATCCTGCGAAATTAGTTGGTGCGGATCCATCGACAGATTTAGCATTATTAAAAATAGATGTCAAAGGGCTTCCTAGTTTGATCTTTGGCAACTCAGATAAGATTCGGATTGGCGAATGGGTTTTGGCGGTAGGTAATCCGTTTAATCTCGAATCCACTGTAACGGCAGGAATCGTAAGTGCGAAAGGTCGTAGCATTGATATTTTAGATGATATTTATAAAGTAGAATCTTTTATTCAAACAGATGCAGCTGTTAACCCTGGTAACAGTGGTGGCGCACTTGTAAATACCAATGGTGAATTGGTTGGGATCAACACGGCGATCATTACTCGATCTGGTCGATACGAAGGATATTCATTTGCCATTCCTAGTAATCTAGCACGTAAGGTAATTCGCGATCTGAAAGATTTTGGAGTCGTACAAAGAGCGATCCTGGGAATCAGTATTGACGAAGTGACCGACGAACGAGCTAAGAAATTAGATCTAGAATCTGTCGAAGGAATCTATGTTTCCAAGGTAAGTGAAAATAGTGGTGCTCAAGAAGCAGGACTTCGCAAAGGAGATGTTATTGTAAAAATCAATGGTGTACAAACTAGCTCAATGCCAGTCTTGCAAGAACAGATTGCTCGCTTCCGTCCTGGCAATACGGTCAAAGTTGATTATTTCAGAAATGGAAAAAGATATCAAACGGATGTTACCCTCAAAAATATGAACGGTACTACCGCCCTTGTAAGTAGTGCACTCGACAATGCTTTGCTGGAAGAAATTGGTTTCGAAATTCGGGACCTTACCGAAGAAGAGATCAAACGCCTTGGCACCAAAGGAGCTAAAGTAGTCAGTATTTATCGAGGTAGTAAAATTGAAAGAACCAACATGGACCCTGATTTTATTATTACCCGAATCAATCAAAAAAATATTCGTACCGCGGAAGATGTTGCTGATATCCTCTCCGAGGCCGAAGGCAAAATAATGCTAGAAGGAGTCTATGAAGGATATCCCGATGTCTGGTATTACGAGTTTCCGAAATAATTTTTATTTAATAATCCGAGTCAGGAGTTAAATTTCTAATTAACCATAAAAAAGAGCTTTAGAAGATGCTTCTTGCCGCTTGCTTCTTGCTATTTGCTTCCTTCTATCGCGTGCGATAGAAGGAAGCAAATAGCAAGAATATCCTAAATTCAATTGGAAGATGATGTTTCTTTAATTCAAATATTCATTTTCAAACCTTGATTCACATTAATCATAAAAATATCAAAGCCCTTTTTTGCCGGACAAAAAAGGGCTTTTTTATTCGAAGTTGTTTATGCTTGAAATATTTTTCCTTAAATTTACAAAGGTTAATGATAAGCTAGAACGATAAAGCTGCCTTTCGTTATAAGTCTCTATTAAGGAGCATTCAATAATATATTTACCATTCCTAAAAAGATACGATTGCAGGCATTATTAATTATTCATTCACCACATTATTCATTATATTATAAAAAATATGCCTTCTAAAAAAATCACCTTCCGAAATAAAATGGGTTATCAATTATCTGCAAAGATTGACTTACCTTTAAAAAAGGCGCCTTTTCCTTTTGTTCTTTTTGCACATGTTTTTACGGGTAGTAAAAATCTAACAGCTTCCAAACATATCAGTCGAGCATTGACGATGAATGGTTTTGGTGTCATGCGTTTTGACTTTACTGGGTTAGGAGAAAGTGAAGGTGATTTTTCGGATACAAATTTCACTTCCAATGTAGAAGATTTACAAGATGCGGCGGCTTATTTGGAGGAACATTACGAAGCACCTTCTGTTATTGTAGGACACTCTCTTGGTGGCGCAGCAGCTATTTTTGCAGGTAGCAGAATTCCGAGTATCAAAGCGGTAGTATCTGTAGCAGCTCCCTCCTACCCTGAGCATGTTACGCATTTGTTGAGTGATAAAAAAGAAGAGATAGAAAAAAATGGAATGGCTCATGTGAATATCGGAGGTAGAAAATTTTGTATCAAAAAACAATTCCTAGATGACTTACAAGGTCAAGAACACGAAACAGTAATTAGAAATCTCAACAAAGGATTACTCGTTATGCATTCTCCACAAGATCGAATTGTAGGAATTGAAAATGCAGCAAACATCTATAAACTTGCGCAACATCCTAAAAGCTTTGTCACCTTAGACGGAGCAGATCATATGCTTTCAAACAAAGATGACGCTTTCTACGCAGGTAGTGTGATTTCTAGTTGGGTGAAACGGTATATTGAGTTTCCTAAAAATGAAAAATTAACAACGGAGAAGGAAGTAGTCGTAAGATTAGAAGGAGAAGATTTCACAACAGAAATTCAGGCAGATGATCATTCTATCATTGCGGACGAACCGATTTCTGTTGGTGGAAATGATTTTGGGCCTTCGCCTTATGAATTGCTAAATGCTAGTCTTGGTGCTTGTACTGCGATGACGTTAAAGATGTATGCTCGACGAAAAAAATGGGATTTAAAAGAAGTACAAGTCCATCTGAGTTATTGTAAAACAGATGTCTATGCGGAACATCAAGCGGATCCAGAAAAAGGCAG
>CALGJS010000067.1 GCA_937927835.1 uncultured Saprospiraceae bacterium
AGCTTGACCGCTGAGGATGCTTATATTGAAATTGAAATTGATGCCTCCTTGTCTGTGGTCAGCTCGACTATACCCTTAGTTTCTGATATCAACAACGTACTTACGTTTAATTTAAATGATATAGCGGTTGGTGAATGTGGAAGCTTCCAAATAGTTTTTATGGTGGATTGTGAGATTGAAATGGGTCAAACCCTTTGCCTGTCATCTCATATTTATCCGGATGATTCGTGTCTCCCTATAAGCAGCCAATGGAATGGTGCATTTGTAGAAGTCGGAATGAATTGTGTCGATGATGAAGTTGTTTTTCGAATAGAAAATACTGGTACTGCTGATATGTTAAGTACTAATAATTATATCATTATTGAGGATGATATTTTATTGAGTGAAGATAATTTCCAATTAAATGTGACGGATTTTGAAGAATTTTCTCTTCCGGCCAACGGAGCGACTTACCACCTGATCGCAGAGCAAGTAGATTTTGCTCCTGGGGATTCTTTTCCAACTGCCTGGCTTGAAGGCTGTGGTGATAGTTTATACAGTACTGGTTTTCTCAATCAATTTTCGCTAGGTGATAACGAACCTAACCTCGACACCGAATGTCGAATAACCAGTCTTGCATATGACCCTAATGATAAACAAGGTATCCCATTGGGTTATGGCAATTCTCACTATATCCGTCCAGATGGAAAATTAGAATACAGAATACGTTTCCAAAATACAGGTACGGATACCGCTTTTAACATCGTCATACTGGACACTTTAAGTCAATACCTCGATGTCAGTACCTTTAAGAGGGGAGTGGCTAGTCACGAATACGAAGTGGATATTAATAGTAATAACATATTGGAATTTAAATTTACCAACATAATGTTACCGGATAGTAATGTTAACCTTATTGGCTCAAATGGCTTTGTCAAATTTGAAATTGATATGGTTCCTGATTTAGAGGATGGAACGGTCATTTACAACGAAGCAGCCATTTATTTTGACTTCAATGATCCCATTTATACCAATGAAACCTATCATACGATCGGTATAGATTTTATTGTTGTGGATGTTCAACAACCAACTTCTCCGGCGGCAGAAATACTAGTCTATCCCAATCCTTTCCAATCCCAAACCAGATTTAAGCTGAATGGATTGTATTTGCAAAATGGCTCATTTGAGTTGAAAGATCTGCGAGGCAGGGAAGTGTACAAAGAGGCATTCACTGGAAATGAATTTGAGTTTTCCAGAGGTCAACTGCAATCAGGGATCTATTTTTTCAATATCACTGAGAAAGGAACTGTGATTAATTCCGGGAAAATTATTATACAATAAACGAAGTATTACTTCAATTACTTTTAGTAATAGATTTAGAAGTTGTTATTTGATCGTTACATAATAAAATAAAAAACGGCAGTAGCGGAACATCCGCTACTGCCGTTTTACTATAAAGACAATTATTGATATCTCTACCGATTACCGTTGCGAGGTCTTCGCAAAACGAGATAATGTTCGCTTACCAACTTTGATAAAATAAATTCTACCAGGCAATTCGCTTACGTCAAATTGGAAAGTATTGATGCCTTCTTTTAGGGTAACCTTTTTTGTAATAATTTCTAGACCCGTAACATCCACTAATCTGATGGACGCTTCTATTTCATATTTAACATCTACTTTTACATTGATAAAACCTTCTCCAACCGGATTTGGATAAGTAGTGATATTTTTAATAATATCGCAATCTGCATCAACATTAATAATTTTAGAATATTCATAAGTATCATCGTGATCAATCATTTTTAAACGATAATAATTACGCAATTCTGCTTGGTTGTCTTGGAAAAAATAGTGCCCTCCTTGTAGACTACCAGATCCTTTGATCGACTCCGCTAATTCGAAAGTACGGCCATCTTTACTTCTTTCTAATTCATAATGGCTGAAATTTTCTTCACTACTGGAAGACCAAGTTAAATGGATATTACAACCGTCAGCTTCTCCGTCAAATCGAGTTAGTTCCACTGGAAGTAAGGTACTACATGGTTGAACCGTAGTGCTAGCTTCTCCATAAAAGGAAGTACAACCCACCACGCGAGCGCATCGACTATAACAGGTTGGAACTAAAGCTTCCGTAACATTAAAAGATAGATCATCGGCATTACCATCAGTAACGAAAGACCAACTAGTTGAACCAATCACCGGAGAAGCCCCGCTGCTAAAACCTCCCGCCGCAACAAAGTTATCGTAAGCATCTCCTACGTTTAAAGATAGTAATTCGGGGATGGACATTTCACAGTTTCCGCCTTCTGCAGTTGATTTTATCCAAACGTACTGAATCGGTTGGCCAAGATATTCGGCTGGTTCAACATTTTGGAGCGTACAGCCATTAGCCCAAAGGATACCTGCATCAAAGGGTTCAGATGGACACTGGGCGAAAAGCTGATTTGAAAATACTCCCAGAAAAAATAGAAGTAGAAAACTTGAAGTGTGTAAAATCTTGCTCATAAGTTGTTATTTTATATAATTAATAGTTGAAAAATGTAATGTTTTTTTAAGTAGGTTCACAAATGGAAAGGGTAAAAGGTGCATAGGTATCTTTGTATAATTAGGAAGACTAATTATACAAAGAGAAATTGTTTAAGAACTTGAAAGGCAGTCGATGACTAGCTTCTAATTCAAAAAAAATAATTAATAGTTGATTGTGGGTAAAAGGTATTGTGATACCAGATAGTGGATATCAAGGGGAGTTTTATAGTTTAAAACAGCTCAAATATACAAGTTTTATTTAAATATTTAAAAT